>JBOHDD010000216.1:0-2750 GCA_050699155.1 Nocardioidaceae bacterium | reverse complement strand
CAGCTGGGCGTAGAGCTCGGACTGGTACGCGGAGAAGACCAGCAACCGCGCCATCTCGTGACCGAAGTCGCCGTTGGGCAGCTCGCACAGGTGCACGTTGCGGAACTCGCGTTCGTCGCGGAAATAGGCCAGCGCGTCCTCGTCACGGCCTGCGCCCTCGAGGTCACCGGCGTACGTCAGCAGGGCCCGCGCCTGGCCGAGCAAGTCGAGCGCGATGTTGCCGACCGCGACATCCTCCTCGATCTGCGGGGCTGCGGCGATCCACTCACCGAGCCGCTGCGCGAGGACGAGTGCGTCGTCGCCCAGGCGCAGTGTGTAGGCAGCGGCACCGCTCACAGGTGGTCGACCCCTTCCGGGATGTCGTAGAAGGTCGGGTGCCGGTAGATCTTGTCGGCCGCGGGGTCGAAGAAGGAGTCCTTCTCGTCGGGGCTCGACGCGGCGATCTGCGCAGCCGGCACGACCCAGATCGAGACACCCTCCTGGCGTCGGGTGAAGACGTCGCGCGCGTTGCGCAAGGCCATCGTGGCGTCGGGGGCGTGCAGCGAGCCGACATGCCCGTGCGACAGTCCGCGCCGCGACCGCACGAACACCTCCCACAGAGGCCAGTCGCGCCGGTTGCCGCCGTCAGCAGGCGGTGGGGTGCTCGTCGAGTCGGTCATGCGACGGCCTCCGTCGTACGACGCTTGGCCGCGTAGGCGTTGGCGGCGTCACGCACCCAGGCGCCCTCCTCGTGGGCACGACGACGGTGCGCCATCCGCTCCTTGTTGCACGGGCCGTTGCCCTTGATCACCTCGGCCAGCTCGCTGAAGTCGATCTCGCCGAAGTCGTAGTGCCCGCGGTCGGGGCTCCAGCGCAGCTCGGGGTCAGGCAGCTCGAGCCCGAGGGCCTCGGCCTGTGGGACGGTCATGTCGACGAAGCGCTGCCGCAGCTCGTCGTTGGAGAAGCGCTTGATCCCCCACCGCATCGACTGCTCGGAATGGGTCGACTCGGCGTCGTGGGGACCGAACATCATCAGGCTCGGCCACCACCATCTGTCGACGGCGTCCTGCGCCATCGCGTGCTGCGCGGGGGTGCCCCCCGAGAGGGTGTGCAGGATCTCGAACCCCTGTCGCTGGTGGAACGACTCCTCCTTGCACACCCGCACCATGGCTCTCGCGTACGGCCCGAACGAGCAGCGACACAGCGGCACCTGGTTGACGATCGCGGCGCCGTCCACCAGCCAGCCGATGGCACCGATGTCGGCCCAGGTCAGCGTGGGGTAGTTGAAGATCGAGGAGTACTTCTGCCGGCCGCTGTGCAGCATGTCGAGCAGGTCGGCACGGTCGGCACCCAGGGTCTCGGCGGCGGCGTAGAGATACAGCCCGTGACCTGCCTCGTCCTGCACCTTGGCCATCAGAATCGCCTTGCGCCGCAGGCTCGGTGCGCGCGTGATCCAGTTGCCTTCCGGCTGCATGCCGATGATCTCCGAGTGTGCGTGCTGGGCGATCTGCCGGATGAGGCCCTTGCGGTAGGCCTCCGGCATCCAGTCGCGGGGCTCGATCCGGCCGTCGTCGTCGATGATCGCCTGGTAGCCGGCCTCGAGCTGGTCGGGTGAAGGGCTCGCGCTGTGCTCCACCGGTTCGGCGGAGGAGCCGAAGTCGTTGCCGTACACCGTGAGCCTCCAGAGGTTCGCCACCAGGACGCCTTATGTTACACCCAGACCTCCATCTTGCAATAATCCGTAACACTCTCACGCTCAGCCCCCTGAGCCCCCTCCGCTGAGTGGCGGGTTGGTCTCGATGCGGCGACCCTGCGGCTGCTCTGCCAGGATGACGCGCATGAGCACGCCGACAGCAGACGTCAGCGTCCGGGTCGCCTGGGCCGCCGACGCCCCGGCGATCGCGCACGTCCAGGTCCGCGCCTGGCGTCAGGGGTACGCCGATGTGTTCCCTGAGCACGTGCTGCAGTCACTGGACGAGGACGCCTTCGCCGCACAGTGGTCGGAGGCGATCACCCGGCCGAGCGAGGCGCGCACCCGCGTCCTGGTCGCGCTCGACCGGGCCACGGTGGTCGGGTTCGCCCTCACCGCCGCGGCCGAGGACCCGGACACCGACCCTGCGACCGCCGGCCAGGTCGCCGAGTTCGTCATCGACCCTGCGCACCAGCGGGCCGGGCACGGTTCACGACTCGTCCAGGCGTGCGCTGACACCATGCAGGCCGACCGCTTCACCCACGCCGTCACCTGGGTCACCTCCACCGACGACGCCCTCCGGACCTTCCTCGCCGACGCCGGCTGGGCACCCGACGGAGCCCACCGCGAGCTCGACCTGACCGGCGACGGCAGCACGCTGGTCAAGCAGGTGCGCCTGCACACCGACCTGCGGTCCGACCCCCCCTCCTGACCCGGCAACCTTTTGCGGGTCTTGTGCGTCTAGCAAGAGAGGGCAGACAGGCCCTGGAGGAGGTCACGATGCTCGGACGCCTTCCGCGCATGCACCGTTGGGCACTGATCGTCGTGTCCACCCTGACCGGCGCGGGGCTCGGCGCCTGGGTGTCCCACTGGTCCGTCTCCCGGGCCGACTCCGGATGCACCGACGTGCTCGCCGGCGTCTGCGTGGCACCGTCGGTCAACCTCATCCCCGTGCTCGCGGGCGGCGCACTCGGCCTGGTGACCTCGCTGTGGCTGGTGTACGAGCCCGACAGGCCGCGTCGGCTGCCCGTCGACAGGCACTGAGCGACAGCACCTAACCCACTGTTTGCTACTGTCGCAG
>JBOHDD010000215.1:0-1962 GCA_050699155.1 Nocardioidaceae bacterium | reverse complement strand
GAGGCCGAGCTCGCCGAGGAGCACGAGAAGATCGCCGGAGGGGTCGAACGCGCGGTCGAGGTCGGCGTCGTCGACGAGGTGGTCGAGCCATCCGCGACCCGGAGTGCACTGGCCGCGGCGATCGCGGCGTCGCTCACCGCGCACGTCTCGCCGCGCGGCCAACACGGCAACATCCCGCTGTAGTCCGCCGTACCCCCGGTGCCGAACCCGTTCGTCGCGGGGGTCCCCCGGCACGAACCTAGTGGTGCAGGGGACCCCCGCGACGTACGGCATTCGTACCGGGGAGCCCCGGTCAGCGCAAGGAGCAGGTGTTCACCAGGTCACCGCCGGCCGGGCGGGGGATGGTGGCATCCGGAGGTGGAGCGGTCCCGTCCTGCAGCCAGCGCTCGAGTGCCACGAACGCCTCCCGCGCACAGGGCAGCATCGGTCGCAGCCGGTCCGGGAAGGCCGTGTAGAGGCCGTCGACGTGGTTGCCGTCCTCGATCCGGTAGTAGCGGTGCATCGGCGAGCGGCCGGAGTCCTCCACCATGTCGTCGTACACGTCTGAGTCGGTCCGGATCGGCAGCAGTGCGTCCATCGTCCCGTGCAGGGTCAGCATCGGCCGCTGGAGGTCGCCGTCCAGCGAAACCCGCTGCACGGCGTCGTGTACGGCGTCCGGCCGCGACGCGTAGTCGTAGTCGGCGTCACAGTCCGGCGTGCCGCTCTGGCAGAACGGCACACCCGCCTCGAGGTCACCGTCGTACGCCGGATCGAGCTCCTCGCGATAGATTCGCTGGGTCAGGTCCCAGTAGACGCCGTAGTGGTAGTCCCACAGGAACTCCGACCCGGGCTCGAAGCCGGCGGCGATCATCGCGTCGTGCGCCGCCTCGTCGCCGGTTGCCGCGTACGTCGGGTAGTGCCTCAGCGCCGCCGGGAGGTAGGTGAGCAGGTTCGGACCCGGGTCCCTGAACAGCGTGCCCTCCCAGTCGACGCCCCCGTCGAACAGGTCCGGGCGGTTCTCCAGCTGCCACCGGGTGAGGTAGCCGCCGTTGGAGATGCCGAACATATAGGTGCGTTCCACAGGCTGCCGGTAGCGCATCCGAACCGCGCGTTTGGCCGCCTCGGCGAGCTCGGACACCCGGTGGTGCCACTCCGCGATCGCGTCACCAGGACGATTACCGTCGGTGTAGAAGGACGAGCTGCTGTTGCCCTTGTCGGTGGAAGCGAACGCGTAGCCGCGGTCCAGCACCCAGTCGCTGATGATGAAGTCGTTCGCGTACTGCGTGCGCACGCCGGGAGCACCACTGACGACCAGCCCCCCGTTCCAGTCGTCGGGAAGGCGGACGACGAACTGCGCGTCGTGGTCCCAGCCGTGGTGCTGGTTGAACGTCGACGTGTCCGGGAAGTAGCCGTCCACCTGGATCCCCGGCACGCCGGCGGGGTTCTCGGTCCCTGGCGCGTGCAGTCCCGCCCAGTCGTTGGCGTCGGTGTGCCCGCTGAGGACGGTCCCGGCCGTCGTCAGGTCGTCCAGGCAGGCGGTCACCTGCTTCTCCGCGCCGGGCACCCGCACCTTGTCCATCCGGCCGCAGTGCTCCGAGGCCCCGCCGGCAGCGGTGAGCGTCAACACCAGCAGTGGTGCTACCGCGGCGGCCGTGACGAGGCGGTGAGGTGCGCGTCGCATCGGTCTCCTCCGGGTCGGTGAGGCCCCCCATGCTTCGACGGTCCCGCCGTACCGGCAATGTGGGGGAATGCCACATCGGCCGCTGTCGGATGTGGGCTCAGACCACCTGGTGCAGCCAGCGGACCGGGGCGCCCTCGCCGGCGTAGCGGAAGGGTTCGAGTTCGTCGTCCCAGGGCTTGCCGAGGAGGCGGGCGAGTTCGGATTCGAGGTCGCTCTCGCCGCGCTGGGAGCGGGTCAGGGCGGCGCGCAGCCGGTCCTCGGGGACGAGGATGTCGCCGTGCAGTCCGGTGACGGCGTGGAAG
>JBOHDD010000214.1:0-1891 GCA_050699155.1 Nocardioidaceae bacterium | reverse complement strand
GACGGGTCCTCGACCAGATGACAGCGCCCGCCGTGGAACTCGATCAGGTCGATCTTGCCCTGGCTGGTCGAGCTCGGCATCACCGCGACGAACGGTAGCCCGAGCAGGCGCGCGAAGTAGGCCTCACTGACCGCTGTCGAACCCGACGATGCCTCGATAACCGTCGTACCCTCACGGATCCAGCCGTTGCACAACCCGTAGAGGAAGAGCGAACGGGCCAGGCGGTGCTTGAGACTGCCGGTGGGGTGGACGGACTCGTCCTTGAGGTACAGGTCGATACCCCAGTCGGCGGGCAGGGGGAACACGTGCAGGTGGGTGTCGGCGCTGCGGTTGGCGTCGGCGTCGACGAGGCGGACGGCCTCCTCGACCCACGCCCGGTCGTCCGGCCGGCAGCGATCGACGTCGCGTCGGTCAGCCACCGATGTCGTCCTCACGGCGCTTTGCCGCCTCATAGCGGTCCCGCGTCCGCACCGCCCGCTCGTGCACCCCTTCGGCGAACCGGTCCCGCAACCCCCGGAGCAGCACGAAGGAGGCCACCGAGGAGATGGCCGTCGCGACCAGCGCGGTCCACAGGGCCGTCAGCGAGCTCCAGTCGAGCCAGATCGACGCGACCAGCCACACCACGGCCCAGGTCGCGGCGAACATCACCACACGGGCCAGGGTGTAGAGGACGAACGACTTCACGGTTCACCACCGTCGCGACGTTGGGGCTGTGACCTCAGGTTAGGTCAGCCGCGCAGCACACGAGCGAGCAGGTCGGGCTGCACGTTGCCTCCCGACACGACAGCGACGACCGGGCCGTCGGGCAGCGCATCCGCGTGCTGGAGGTAGGCGGCGGTGGTGGCCGCACCGCTCGGCTCCGCCACCAATCGGGAGCCGGTAGCCAGCCGGCGCATCGCCGACAGCAGCGCATCCTCGCTGACGGTGACGACATCGTCGACAAGCCGTCGGATGTGCATCCACGCAAGCTCTCCCACCGCGGTGACGCGGAGACCGTCGGCGATGGTGCGCTCGGTCTGCTCGGGTGCCCAGGTGGTACGACGTCCGGACGCGAACCCTTCTGCGAGGTCCGCGGCAAGCTCCGGTTCCACGGCGACCACCCGGGTCGTGGGACTGACCGCCTTCACCGCCGCCGCCACCCCGGAGATCAGCCCTCCTCCGGAGACCGGCACCAGCACCGCCGCCATCCCCGGCAGGTCCTGGACGAGCTCCAGGCCGACGGTGCCCTGGCCGGCGATCACCGCTGCGTCGTCGTACGGCGGCACCATCGTCGCTCCACGCTCCCGGCACAGCTCCTCGGCCGCGGTCTCGCGCTCCGCGACCGGCACCAGCACGACTTCAGCGCCGAGCGCGCGGGTCGCGTCGACCTTCACCGCGGGGGCGTTGTCCGGCATCACGATCGCCGCAGGGACCCCAGCGGCGCGCGCGGCCCAGGCGAGCGCCTGCGCGTGGTTGCCCGAGGAGTGCGTGACCACGCCGCGGGCGCGGGATCCCGGGTCGAGCTGGAGTACGGCATTGGTGGCACCGCGCAGCTTGAACGCTCCGGTCGGCTGAAGTGACTCCGGCTTGAGGTAGAGCGGTGTGCGCGGATCACCCCAGGCCGCGGGGAGCAGCGGCGTACGTAAGGCCTTTCCGGCGATCCGGGCGGCGGCGGCCTCGACATCGGCCAGAGTCGTGATGTTCATGTGACCCATCATCGAGGACTCGGGGTTGAGCCACGGCATAGGCTTGGCGCAGGAGGAACACATGCTGAAGGCCCTGGTGGTGGTCGTCCCCGTCGTGTTGTCGATCTACTGCCTCATCCAGGTCGCGCAGTCCCGGTCCGACCTGGTGCGCACGTTGCCCCGCTGGGGCTGGGCAGTGCTGGTCGCGCTCGTCCCGATCCTGGGTG
>JBOHDD010000213.1:0-6865 GCA_050699155.1 Nocardioidaceae bacterium | reverse complement strand
AGGTGCCGCGCCCGACAGCCCGGTTGAAGCTGCGGCGGTGGCAGTCGTCCTGGACCTGGACGACGTGTACCCGCGCAGTGCTGCCCTCGGCAGCGCTCGCGGTCGTGGTGGCCGCCGCTGCCAGCGGAAGCAGCGCTCCTGCTGTGGCGACCAGGATGAGTCTTGCCGTCGGTCGGCGTTCCATGGTGATCCCCCCACGGTTACTCGATGTGACACCTGGACCGTACGCCCGGGCATCTGACCCCGATATGACGCCAACGGGTCATAGCTGATCACCCGGTTTCGTCGGCGCAGGTTCCCCGGGGTGACCGATCGTGTTCACCGTTGGTTGGCTCCTCCCGGCCACGCTGGCTGACCTGACCAGAGGACGTCGTCAGAGGAGTTCTGCATGGCCAGGCGAGTGTTCCTGCACGTGGGGTCCCCGAAGACGGGGACCACGTTCCTGCAGAAGGTGTTGTGGTCGCAGCCTCAGGTGACACGCGACCAGGGGCTGCTCCTTCCAGGCACACGGTTCTTCGACCACTTCCGCGCAACCATGGACCTGCGCCAGGTGCACAAGCCCGGTTGGGACGAGGAGGGCTTTTCCGGTGCGTGGACCCGTCTCGTGCAGGAGGCTGATGCCTGGGACGGCGACGTGCTGGTCAGCCACGAGCTCCTGGTGGGTGCGACCGACGAGCAGGCGAGGCGTGCGTGTGAGTCGTTCGCAGCGGCAGAGGTCCATGTCGTGGTGACCGCGAGGGATCTCGGTCGCCAGATTCCCGCCGCCTGGCAGGAGAACGTCAAGCACAAGTCGGCGATCGGGTTCACCGAGTTCGTGCAGGCGGTGCGCACCGGGGGGCGCCAGGCGAACTGGTTCTGGCGGGCCCAGGACCCTGCGGGCATCGTCGGCCGCTGGTGTACGTCGCTGCCCACGGGACACGCACACGTCATCACCGGACCACGCGCCGACCAACCGTCGGACATGCTGTGGCGCCGATTCGCGGGCGTGCTGGGTGTCGACGCCGATGCGTTCGACCTCGAGCTCGGTCGCTCCAACGCATCTCTCGGAGCTGCTCAGGCTCAGCTGCTCAGGGCGGTCAACCAGGTTCGCGGCAGTCGTCTGTCGGCACCAGGCGTCTACCCGGCCATGGTCAAGGAGCTGTTGACCCATCAGGTGCTCGCCGGCCAGCCCAAACAACAGTTCGGACTTTCACAGGATGACTGGCGATGGGCAGTGCAGGAGGCGGAGGCGGTCGTGGAGTCGTTGGCCGCCACATCCGCGGTGATCGTGGGTGACCTGGATGAGCTCGTCCCCTCGACGCCGCGTTCGCACGCCGACCCGGCCTCGGTGACACCGGGCGCGATCGTGGACGCGGCCGCGGACAGCCTCGTC
Organism: Nocardioidaceae bacterium; assembly: GCA_050699155.1. GTDB lineage: Bacteria > Actinomycetota > Actinomycetes > Propionibacteriales > Nocardioidaceae > JBOHDD01. The sequence continues at coordinate 5,493 of JBOHDD010000213.1, read as the reverse complement.
GAGGTGCTGTCCCTCCTTCAGCAGGAACGCGTCGACGCACACCAACGGATCACGGAGCTGTCGGCGGCTACCCGGGCAAGGCACCTGCGTCGGGGGTTGCGCCGGGCACTCGGGAGGTCCGGCACCCTGCCCGCACAGAGACACGCCCCTCGTCGCAGCGGCGTCGGGGTGATCCACCCGGAGCCCAACCGGTGAGCCCTGCCCTGGCGCGGAACATCTGCATGCTGGTCTACAGCATCGATGAAGGCGGCGGTGTGGCCCGTTCGGTGAGCACCCTGGCAAACGGGTTCGCCGCGCGCCACGACGTCGAGATCATCAGCGTGTTCCGCTTCCGCCGGAAGCCACCGTTCCTGCTGGACCCGAGGATCCGGGTGACATACCTGCAGGATCGGGTCCAGCGCTCAGACGGTTCGGTTGATGAACGCGAGCTTGAGGCGCAGCCCAGCGTGCTGCTCGGCGGTGACCGCGGACCCACCTCGGCGCTCACCGACCGTCTGCTCGAGGGCGCTCTGCGCACCCTGCCTGCGGGTGTGCTCGTGACGCACCGGCCGATGCTGCATCAGGCCGCGGCCCGGTGGGCGCCGGACCACACCGCGATCCTCGCCATGGAACACAGCACCTTCGAGCACCGTGCCGCTGTGGTGCACGAGACGCTCAAGCAGCACAGCGACCGGCTGGACGCCGTCGTGACGCTCAACGAGTCGGACCGACTGTCCCACGAAAGACACTTGGGCGCAGCGGGTGCACGGGTGGCGACCATTCCCAACGCGTACGCGTCCAGGGTCCCCGCGCGCTCCGACCTGGACCGCCCTGTCGTGGTGGCGGCGGGGGCGCTGGTCCCGAACAAGGGTTTCGACAGGATGGTGCGCGCATTCGCCCCGCTCCGGCTCTCGCACCCTGGCTGGCAGCTGCACATCTACGGCCGTGGCCGTGAGCGGCCGGTGCTGCAGGAGCTCATCGACGAGCTCGGGCTGGCCGACACGGTGGTGCTCAAAGGGTTCGACCGCGGGTTCGACGACCGCCTGCGGGAGGCATCGGTGTTCGCGCTGAGCTCGCACTACGAGTCCTTCTCCCTGGTGCTGCTGGAAGCCATGGCCGCGGGTGTCCCCGTCATCAGCTTCGACTGCCCCACCGGCCCGCGTCACCTCGTCGAGGACGGTCGCAACGGGCTGTTGGTCCCGGATGGCGACATCCCGGGCTACACCCGCGGTCTCCAGCGTCTGGCTGGGGAGCCGGGAACCCGGGAGCTGATGGGCGCCAACGGTCGCTGCGCCGTTGGCGACTACGACATCAGCGCGGTGGTGCCGCAGTGGGAGCGCCTCATCGCAGGTGTCCAGCCGCGTGGTGGATAGACATCGGGCACTGACGTCGACGACCAAGGGGTCCAGAGATGGCCGCACGGGTACGCCTGCACATCGGCGCGTCCAAGACGGGGAGTACGTACCTGCAGGGTCTGCTGCATGGCAACCGGGATGCGTTGGCGCGTCAAGAAACGCTCGTCCCTGGCAGGAAGCTGGACCACTACCGGTTCATGCTCGGTGTGCTCGACCGTCTCGATGACCCGGGTCGACCTCGCGCCGCGCGGGCGACGTACGACCGGATGGTGCAACGTGTCCACGACTGGCCGAGCACCGCGATGATCAGCAGCGAGCTCATGGCGGCGGCGACCGAGACGCAGATCCGCCGGACTGTCGAGGCCCTCGCGCCAGCGGAGGTCCACGTCGTCTACACGGCGCGTGACCTGGCCCGCACGCTGCCCGCGGAGTGGCAACAGGCTGTCAAGGGCGGGGCCACCATGACGATGAGCGAGTACGTCAGCGCCGTGATGAAGGACATGGCCGGACCTCCAGGGGCTGTGCAGCCCAACGTCGTCGGCGAGACCGACGTGGTGGAGAAGTTCCGCGTGCTGCATGCGATGGACGAGGTGCTTGATCGGTGGGCCGCAGTGGTGGGTGAGGACCGGGTGCACGTCGTGACGGTCCCTCACCCGGGCGCGGACCATGATCTGCTGTGGCAGCGGTTCTGTTCGGCCACGGACATCCGCGGGTATGCGTACATGTTCAGGGGTGTGCGTGCGAACGCCTCACTCGGCAACGCCGAGGCCGAGGTGCTGCGACGGGTAAACGTCGTACTGGGGCAGCGGGCGGACAGCTTGCCGGGACTGCAGGAGTGGGTGCGGCACAACCTGGCACTCAGGACGCTGGCCGGCTCGCCGCGCTCGGAGCAGCTCGGTCTACACCCTCACGAGAACGCCTGGGCGGAACAGCGTGCGCACAAGCTCGTCGGCGCGGTGAGCACACGTGGCTACAACGTCGTCGGAGACCTCGACGACCTGGTTCCCACCGGCGACGGCCCGACGGCGCACCCGGACGAGACCGACGAGGCGAGCATCAGCTCTGTCGCCGTCGACGTGGTCGCCGAGCTGGCCCTGCGGTTGAGAACGGAGAGTATGGCGGGTGGTTCGTGAATTACAACGGTGTAGCCCGTCAAGCCGACACGCCGTGTGACTGGAGTTATTTATGTTGCAAGTGTTCCAATTGTGGCCTTGAGTGACTACGGTCGCCTCGAAGAGACCAAACTCGCGTACCTCGGGAACCGGGGACGCGGCGACGGAAGGACGCGACGTGCAGGCGCACACTCTCCCCAGACGGCGACGCCGGCGGCTCGGTGCCGCAGCGACCCTGGTGGCGGTGGGCCCCATGCTCATCTCGGTGCTCATCTCGTCGATCCCGCAGGCGGCGGCCGAGGAGCCGCCCGACTTCCCCTCACAGGCGGAGGTCGAGCAGGCGCAGCAGCGAGCCGCGTCGACCGCGCGCTCCGTCGAGGCGATCCAGGCGGACCTGGCCGCGGCCGGCGAGCAGCTCGAGAGGCTCGAGGCCGAGCAGGCCGAGGCGTTCGACCGGTACTACGCCGCGGTCGACGAGCTGGAGCAGGCCAGGTACAAGGCGGACGAGGCCGCCGACCGGGCGGAGCGCTACTCGGCCCGGCTGGAGCGGCAGCGCGGCGAGATGGCCGACCTGGTCGCCGACACGTACCAGGGTGGCGCCTCGTTCGGGCAGATGCGCGCGTACCTGGTGTCGGAGAACGGCGGCCGGCTGCTCGACCGGATCTCGGCGTTCAAGGGCGTCTCCAGTCAGATGTCACAGCAGTTCGACGCGTACGCGGCCGAGTACGCGATCACCGAGGCGCACCGGCAGCAGGCCAGGGAGGCGGCGAAGAGCGCCCGGGCGGTGGCGGCCGAGGCCGAGCGGATCCGCCAGTCGGCGCAGGCCGCGGTGACCGAGCAACAGTCGTCGGTGGCCGGGATCCAGCAGCAGCGGGAGGCGATGCTGAGCGAGCTTGCCGAGGCCCAGCACATCTCGGTCTCCATGGCCCGTGAGCGGCAGGATGCCCTCGAGCAGATCGAGGCCGAGCGGCTGGCCGCGGCGCGGCGTGCGCGTGCCCAGGCGCGGGCCGACCGGCAGGCGGACCTGGCGGCGCAGCGGGCCGCGCGGCAGGAGCGGCTGGCCGAACGACGCGCCGAACGCCGGGAGGCACGTGCCGACGCGGTGGACCGCGACCCTGCACCCAGCCGGGCCTCGCGGCCTGATGTCGTCCTCCCGCTGTCCCCGACGGCGTACTACTACAGCCAGGACAACTACGGGAGCTGCGGGTCCTACTGGTCCAGCTGCCACACCGGCAACGACTTCTCCACGTCGTGCGGTACTCCGGTGCTGGCCTCGACCGACGGGGTCGTCAACATCCGCTACGACCAGTCCTGGTCGGGCTACTGGCTGGTCGAGGTGGTCAGCAACCAGGGTGTCGTGACCTGGTACGCGCACATGCAGGACCTGTACGTCTCGGACGGCCAGTCGGTGATGGCCGGCCAGCAGGTCGGTGAGGTCGGCACCGAGGGCAACAGCACGGGTTGCCACCTCCACTTCGAGGTGCGCCCAGGCGGCGGCTACCCGATCGACCCGGTCGACTGGCTGGCCTCACACGGCGTCTACGCCTAGCCCCGACGCCAGTCGGTGCGGTGGCTCAGGCGCCGCGCATGGTGCCGGCGAACCAGTCGTTCGTCCACACCAGCTCGCTGTGCACGGTCTCGCCCGTGCTCGGCGCCGAGAGCACGCGACGGCGCTGCTCACCGTTCCATCCGCCGAAGACGCCGACGTGGTAGACGCCGCCGTCGTCGTAGAAGAACATCAGGTCGCCCTTGCGCAGGCTGGGCTTGCCGATGCGCCGGGCGCGGTCGGCCTGCGCGTCGGACGTGCGGGGCATCTGGATGCCCGCCTTGCCGTACGAGAACTGGACCAGCCCGGAGCAGTCGAAGCGCTCCGGCCCGTCGGCGCCGTACTCGTATGCGTCACCCTTCTGGTCACGCGCCACGGCCAGTGCCTCGTTGATGTTCTCCTGACGCTGGCTGGTGGCGGCGGCCGGTCCGGCCACCGAGAACGCCGTACCGAGGGCCGCTGGTACGGCGGTGCCGACGGCGGCAACCCTCTTCCAGTGCGTGGTTGCGCTTTCCTTGATCGCGCGATGTTTGGGGAGGTAGCGATCGGACGCAGGCATGCAGATATCCCTTCCCACGCCTGTGAGGTGAGCTGTCGGGTTCGAGCGAGAAGGTGCTCGGCCGCCTGAGGCGACTTAACCCCTAGCGACACAGGGCCGGTGGGCCACGATGCCGCGGAGGTGGGTCCCCCACTCCTGCCCGAAGAAGATCGCGTGAAAGGCCGTTACCCAAGGGGGGCAGGACTCGGCGTCCCTGGTAACGGGTATGCAGTTGTTCCCGGGACCATAGGCATCCATCCGCCGTGTGTTCAACCCGCGTGCGGCCGTTTCCGGCTGGCCCGGCGGAGTCCCTGTGACTCGGATCATGCCGGTCGGTGCCGGTTCACCAGGAAGATGCCGGTCACCACCAGGGCAGCGCCGACGGCCAGCAGCGGGGTCACCGACTCGCCGAGGAGTATCGCTCCGAGAGCGATCGCGGTGGGCGGGACGAAGAAGATGTACGCCGCCGCCCGGCTCGCCTCACCGGTCCTGACCAGCCAGAACCACAGCGCCCAGGCGAGCGCGGACCCCACGAGACCGGTGTACGCCAGCAGCACCCACAGCATCGGTGTCCAGGTGATGGACGACGGCGTCTCGACGAGCAGGCCGAGCCCGGTGAGCACGACACCCCCGACCAGGAACTGGCTGGTGACCGCCCAGGCATGGGCCACGGTGTGCTCCCTGCGCTTGAGGCAGACCGTGCCCAGCGCCCACGCCAACGCGGAGCTGAGCGCCAGCAGCACCCCGTTCACGGGCACGTCGGCACGCAGGCCGGAGGCGCTGACGGTGACGACACCGGAGAAGCCCAGCAACAGGCCGGCCACCTTCGGGACGGAGAGTCGCTCACCGAGCAGCGGCCACGCGAGGAGTCCCACCAGCACCGGCTGCAGGTAGATCAGCACCGCGGTCATGCCGGTGGGCAGGTACCGCAGCGCCAGCGCCTGCAGCCCCCAGAAGAGGACG
>JBOHDD010000212.1:0-1637 GCA_050699155.1 Nocardioidaceae bacterium | reverse complement strand
GGGAGCCTCCGAGGGGGTCGTCGTGGCCAGGATCGACGTCGACTACCTCCGACCGATCCTGTTCCGTACCCGGCCTTTCCAGATCTGCACGTGGGTCTCGCGCCTGGGTGCGTCGTCGTACGACCTGAACGCCGAGATCCGGGACGGCGACGACGTGCTGTCTCGGGCGCAGGCCGTGATCGTTGCGTTCGACATGCGGACCCAGCGGTCGCGGCGGCTGACGGGACCCGAACGTGGGGTCCTTCACGACCTGCTCGTCAAGGCTTGAGTATCAGCCCTCGTCGAACGTGTTCACCATGAAGTTGGCGGCGTGCTCGAAGTATGCCCACAGCTGCTGCTCGAGCTCAGGGGTGAGCCGGTCGGCCTCGACGGCCTCGTCCACCGCCACGCGCATGTGCGCGAGCCAGCGGTCCCGCGCCTTCGGGGAGACCGCGAACGGCGCGTGCCGCATCCGCAGCCGCGGATGGCCACGCTCCTGCTGGTAGGTCTTCGGGCCACCCCAGTACTGCTCGAGGAACATCAGCAGCCGGCGCTCCGCTCCGCTGAGGTCCTCCTCGGGATACAACGACCGCAGGAGCGGGTCCTCGGCAACACCCTGGTAGAAGCGGTGCACGAGCCTGGAGAAGAAGTCGTGCCCACCCATGGCGTCGTACAGCGTCAGCTCGGCCGGTCGCTCACTCACGCGCCCTATTGTGGCAACCCTGTACAACCGGGGGCTGCCCGGCTCGCTGTCGCTGCACGCGGGCATGCAGGATGGATGAACCGACTACCGAGGAGGAAGCATGGCAACGACTCGCACGGCCAAGGCGCACTGGGAAGGCACGCTGTTCGAGGGAGCCGGCCGAGTGGCGCTGGAATCGTCCGGGCTCGGGACCTACGACGTCAGCTGGCCGGCTCGTGCCGAGGAGCCCGGTGGGAAGACCAGTCCGGAGGAGCTGATCGCGGCCGCGCACTCGTCCTGCTTCTCGATGGCGTTGTCGAAGGTGCTGGCGGATGCGGGTACGCCCGCACAGGCACTCGACACGCAGGCCGATGTGTCCTTCCAGCCCGGTGAGGGGATCACCGGCATCAAGCTGACCGTTCGGGGACAGGTCGAGGGTGCCAGCAACGACGACTTCGTCAAGGCCGCCGAGGGCGCCAAGACCAACTGCCCGGTCTCCCAGGCGCTGACCGGCACCACGATCACCCTGGACGCCGCACTGGCCTGAGCCGCCCGCTGCTTCACGTCGCGGGGGTCCCCTGCACCGCTAGGTTCGTTGCAGGGGATCCCCGCGACGTTTGGCTGCGGGCGGGGCGGCGGCGTGATGGGGGTCAGGTACGGCGCGCGCCGTCAGCCGCGCGGCCTGGCGTCGCCGCCGGTGGAGGCTGTGGGCCTCGAACCGTTCTCGTCCGAGCGGGGCTCCTGGTCGGGATCCCCCCGATGCCACACCACCCGCTGCGGCAGCGGGATCTCGATGTCCTCCGCGTCGAAGCGCTCCTTGATCCGCTCGCGTAGCTCGCGCGCAACACCCCACTGCTGCATCGGCGCGGTCTTGAGCACGAGGCGCACCACGACGCTCTCGGGGTCGAGGGACTGGACGCCCCACACCTCGGGCTCCTCGAGGATGTCCTGCTTGCCCTTCTCCTCGACCCAGAGC
>JBOHDD010000211.1:0-6631 GCA_050699155.1 Nocardioidaceae bacterium | reverse complement strand
TTCCACGACCCTGCGGAGATGGAGGTCAACGACGACGACCGGGCGCTGGATGCGCTGATCCCGGACTCGCCGAACCAGCCCTACGACATGCACACCGCGATCGAGGGGGTGCTCGACGACGGCGACTTCCTCGAGGTGCAGCCGCTGTACGCGCCCAACATCGTCGTCGGGTTCGGGCGTGTGGAGGGCCGCTCGGTCGGTGTCGTGGCCAACCAGCCGATGCAGTTCGCCGGCACACTGGACATCGGCGCATCCGAGAAGGCGGCGCGGTTCGTGCGCACCTGCGACGCGTTCAACATCCCGGTGCTGACGTTCGTCGACGTACCCGGTTTCCTGCCCGGCACCGACCAGGAGTGGGACGGCATCATCCGCCGCGGAGCGAAACTGATCTACGCGTACGCCGAGGCCACCGTGCCGCTGGTCACCGTGATCACGCGCAAGGCCTACGGCGGCGCGTACGACGTGATGGGCTCCAAACACCTCGGCGCCGACATCAACGTCGCCTGGCCGAGCGCGCAGATCGCAGTGATGGGTGCGCAGGGCGCCGTCAGCATCCTCTACCGCAAGGAGCTCGCCGAAGCCGAGGACGTCGAGACCCGCCGCCAGGAGTTGGTCACGGAGTACGAGGACACCCTCGCCAACCCCTACATCGCCGCCGAGCGCGGCTACGTCGACGCAGTGATCGCTCCGCACGAGACGCGCCTGGAGGTCGTGCGAGCCTTGCGGATGCTGCGCAACAAGCGCGAGACGCTGCCGCCGAAGAAGCACGGAAACATCCCGCTGTGACCGCCTCCCAAGCGCCATGTAACCGGGTGTTATGGGGCCTTCCCGAGGCTTCTAACCCTCGGGAAGGCCCCAGACGCCTCGGGAAGCATGTGGCGGAGGTACGACGGATGAGGCGGAGGTACGGCGAATGACACGGAGCCGGCGATGAACGACCGGACGCACGACCAGCCGGTGCTTCGCGACGTGAGAGGCGACCCCACCGACGACGAGGTCGCCGCGCTCATCGCCGTGCTGGCGGCCCGGGCCAGAGCTGCGACGACCGACAGGCCGCCGCCCCGGCGGTCGGAGTGGGCATCCCACGAACGCCGGATGCGACGTCCCCTGACACCGGCACCAGGTGCCTGGCGGGCCAGCGCGCTGCCCAGGTGACGGTAATGTCGGCGCGGTGACGCCAGACCCGCCCTCGCCGCCCTCGCCGGCTCCACGTCCGGTCGACGCGATCGCCGACTCCTTCGTCGACCGGCACGCGGCATTGGCCCCCAACGACGCCACGTACCTGGGCATCGAGGGCCACGACCATGAGATGACCGACTTCTCCCCTGACGGCTTCGCGGCCAGGGAGGAGCTCGTCCGCCGTACCCTCTCTCAGGTCGGCTCCGCCACGCCCAGCGACCAGCGCGAGACGGTCGCGCAGGCCTCGATGGTCGAGCGCCTGCAGCTGGAGGTCGAGCAGTACGACGCGTTGGTCCCGCAGGCGCAGCTGAACGTCATCGCCAGCCCGATGCACGACATCCGGATGGTGTTCGACCTGATGGCGAAGGACGGCGAGGAGGCGTGGTCCAACATCGCAGCCAGGCTCGAGGCGGTCCCGCAGGCCCTCGCCGGCTACCGCACCACGTTGCTGGAGACCGCTGGGGCCGGCCGTGTCACGGCCCGTCGGCAGGTCGAGGCATGCGCGAAGCAGTGCGACTCGTGGACCGACCGCGGAGGCGACGGCGGCGACTTCTTCGACGGCCTGGTCGCCGGGCACCCGACGGGCGGGGCGCTGGGCGCGCGGCTGACGACCGCGGCCGACGCGGCACGAGCGGCGTACTCCGAGCTCGGGCGCTTCCTGCGCACCGAGCTGGCACCGCTGGCCCGGGACAAGGACGCCGTCGGTCGCGACCTGTACACCCTCGGTTCCCGCTACTTCCTCGGCGCGACCGTGGACCTGGAGGAGACCTACGCCTGGGGTTGGGACGAGCTCGCTCGCATCGAGCGGCTGATGTCAGATGTGGCCACGCAGATCGTGCCGGGTGGCTGCGTCGGGGACGCCGTGGCCGCCCTGGACGCCGACCCGAGGCGCACGCTGGACGGCAAGGAGGAGTTCCGGGGCTGGATGCAGGAGCTGGCCGACCGCAGCATCTCCGATCTCGCCGACACCCACTTCGACATACCCGACCCCGTCCGGCGGATCGAGTGCTGCATCGCGCCGACCGAGGACGGCGGCATCTACTACACCGGCCCCAGCGAGGACTTCTCCCGCCCGGGCAGGATGTGGTGGGCGGTGCCGGCCGGGGTCACCCGGTTCTCCACCTGGCGCGAGGTCACCACGGTCTACCACGAGGGGGTGCCCGGGCATCATCTGCAGGTCGGGCAGACCGCCTACCGCAAGGACCTGCTGAACCGGTGGCAGCGCCTGATGTGCTGGGTGTCTGGCCACGGTGAGGGCTGGGCGCTGTACGCCGAGCGGTTGATGGACGACCTCGGACATCTCGACGACCCCGGAGACAAGCTGGGGATGCTGGACGCGCAGGCGCTCCGGGCCGCGCGCGTGGTGGTGGACATCGGGATGCACCTGGAGCTGGAGATCCCGCGCGACAACCCGTTGGGCTTCCACCCCGGCGAACGCTGGTCACCTGCGCTCGGGTTCGAGTTCCTCACCGGGCACACCCGGATGGAGGAGGCCTTCCTGCGGTTCGAGCTCGACAGGTATCTCGGCTGGCCCGGTCAGGCTCCGTCGTACAAGGTCGGTGAACGGATCTGGCTGCAGGCCCGCGCCGAGACGCAGGCGCGGCACGGCGCCGACTTCGACCTCAAGCGGTTCCATCGCACGGCGCTCGACCTCGGCGGCATCGGGCTCGATCCGCTGCGGGACGCACTGGCGCGGCTGTGACGCCCAGGCTCGTCCTGGCCTCGGCCTCGCCGGCCCGGCTGAAGACCCTGCGCTCGGCCGGCCTGGACCCCGAGGTGGTCGTGTCCGGCGTGGACGAGACCGGGGTCGACACCGGCACCCCGGGCACGACAGCGGTGGAGCTTGCGCGACGGAAAGCGGCTGCGGTGGCCGAGATGCTGGACGGGCCCGCGCTGGTGGTCGGCTGCGACTCGGTGCTGGCCCTCGGCGACGCGGTGCACGGCAAGCCCGCCTCCGCGCAGGAGGCGGTCGCCCACTGGCGGCGGATGCGCGGCGGGTACGGCGTACTGCACACCGGGCACTGCGTGGTCGACGGCACGACCGGGCGGTCCGATCAGGCCCTCGAGTCCACGACAGTGTGGTTCGCCGACCTCACCGACGCCGAGATCGAGGCCTACGTGGCCACCGGGGAGCCGCTCGAGGTCGCCGGCGCGTTCACCCTGGACGGCCTCGGCGGCGCGTTCGTACGCCGGATCGACGGCGACCCGCACAACGTGGTCGGGATCAGCCTTCCGCTGCTGCGCGAGATGTTCGCCGAGTTTGGCGTGGTCTGGACCGACCTGTGGCGATGATCACGACGTGCCCCGCTCGTCGCCTGTCTATTCCACAGGCAGGCCGAGGCCGCGGGCGATCAGCATCCGCTGGACCTCCGAGGTGCCCTCGCCGATCTCGAGGACCTTGGCGTCGCGGTAGAACCGGGCGACGGGGTGCTCCTCCATGAAGCCGTAGCCGCCGAAGACCTGGGTCGCGATCCGGGTCGCGGTCACCGCCGACTCGGTGGCGTAGAGCTTCGCGATCGAGGCCGCCTGCTTGAACTCCCGCATGGGGCGTCCGGCGTCCTTGATCGCAGCCGCCTTGTAGGTGAGTGTGCGCGCCGCCTCGGCCATCACGGCCAGATCGGACACCTGGAACGCGACTCCCTGCTTGCGCCCGATGGGGACTCCGAACGTGGTCCGTTCCCCGGCGTACTGCAAGGACATGTCCAGGCACGCCTGGATGCATCCCACCGCGAGTGCGGCGATGGCGACCCGCCCGTCGTCGAGCGTCGCCAGGAACTGCGCGAACCCACGACCGCGTTCGCCGAGCAGGTGCGACTCCGGGACACGGACGCCGGAGAACGTCAGCGGGTGGGTGTCGGAGGCGTGCCATCCGAGCTTGTTGTACGCCGGTTCGACGGTGAAGCCGGGTGTGCCGTTGGGCACGATGATCGCGGAGATCTCGGCCTCACCGTCGGACGTCTGCCCGGTTCGCGCGGTGACGGTGACCAGCGAGGTGATGTCCGACCCGGAGTTGGTGATGAACTGCTTGGCGCCGTCGACGACCCACTCACCGTCGCGCAGCTCCGCGCGGGTCCTCGTCGCGGCGGCGTCCGAGCCGGAACCCGGCTCGGTGAGCCCGAACCCGGCGAGCCGGTCGCCCGACACCAGGTCGGGGAGCCAGCGCTGCTTCTGCTCGCTGCTGCCGAAGGTGAGGATGGGGTTGATGCCGAGGCCGACGGCCGCCTCGAGCGTGATGCCCATGGACTGGTCGACGCGGCCGATCTCCTCTATCGCCACGCACAGGCTGGTGAAGTCGCCGGCGGCGCCGCCGTACTCCTCCGGTGCGGTCAGGCCGAAGAGGCCCAGTTTGCCCATCTGCTGCACGGTCTCGACCGGGAAGCGGTGCTCGCGGTCCCAGCCCTCGGCGTGCGGGGCGATCTCGGCGTGCGCGAACTCGCGCACGCTCCGGCGGAACTCCTCGTGCTCTCGTGACAGCTCGAAGCTCATCGGTTGCCGGCCTTCCCTTCCGTCGCTTACGCTTACGTTAAGGTAAGTCTTGGAGGGGCCGTCAGTCAACCGGGCGAGAAGGGAACGGCAGCATGCAGACCTGGTCGATCACCGACCTCGCGGCGGAGTTCGGCGTCACGCTGCGCACCATCCGGTTCTACGAGGACCGCGGCCTGATCTCCCCCGAGCGCCGCGGCACCACCCGCGTCTTCCATCCGCGCGACCGGATCCGGCTCGCCCTCGTGCTGCGCGGCAAGCGCCTCGGCTTCTCCCTCGACGAGATCGCCACCATCGTGGACATGTACGACGCCGAGCCAGGTGAGGCGGGCCAGCTGCGCTACCTGCTCGAGCAGATCGACGTACGCCGGTCCGACCTGGAACAGCGGCGCAAGGACATCGACGAGACGCTGTCCGATCTCGCCGAGGTGGAGCGGCGCTGCCACGAGGATCTGCGCCGGCTGTCCTGAGCGCGCCACGCCGACAGCCTCGACGACAACGGCGCTGGGCTCTATCGTGTCGCGACGGTAACTGCAGTCGCTCTTCGGGAGAGACATGGGACGGTGGGACAACGCACGCCGGATCGCCGAGCTCGACCCCGAGGCCGACCATGTCGAGATCTACCGGATCTCGACCGGATACGAGTTTCCCTGGGACTACCGTCGTGCCCTCGAGCTGGCGCTGCTGCGCACGTTCGCCGTACCCCGTATCGCCGAGCTGCTCGTCGCCACCGGTGAGTTCTCGAGGCGGCCGCAGCTGCGGTACGACGACACCGCGATCCTGATGGGGGAGCTGGCCGCGCACGGCTACGACTCCGCACGAGGACGGGTCGCGTTGCGCCGCATCAACCGCGCACACGGGCACTACAGCATCACCAACGACGACATGCTCTACGTGCTGTCCACGTTCGTCTTCGACCCGGTGCGCTGGATCCACCGCTTCGGTTGGAGGCCGCTGCTCCCGCAGGAACGGCTTGCCGGTTATGCGTTCTACCGCGAGGTCGGGCGCCGGATGGGCATCCGTGACATCCCGCGCAGCTATGACGAGCTGGAGCGGTTCAGCAGCACCTACGGCCGCGATCTGCGGGCGACGCCGCAGAGCAGGGAGCTCAGCGAGGACGTCCTCGGCCTGGTGGCGAGCTGGTACCCCCGCCCGCTCCAGGGGCTGGTCCGCCGGCTCACCCCGGCCAGCTTCGACGACGAGCTGCTCTCCGGGCTCGGGCTGCGCACTCCCCCGGGCTGGCAGCGACGTGCTGCACATCACGTGCTGCGCGGGCGGGCGACCGCCGTACGCCAGCTGCCGCCCCGCCGCGCTCCGGCCTTCGACGACGGGTCCGTCCGGTTCCGTGGGTACCCCGGCTATCCCGACGGCTACGACCTGGGCGAGATCGGTGCACCCGACCCGCCGGAGGATCTCGACGTCGCACACCGGTCCCGGGAACGTGCAGTGGGCTCGGCGTCCCGGCACTCGGGCTGGTGATCCGGCGATCCTGGTGCGCTCTAGACTGCCGAGCAGCCGACCCGACACCAGGAGAGCTCCGTGCCCAAGCCGTTGCAACGTGTCCTGATCGCGAACCGGGGCGAGATCGCCGTCCGCGTGGTCCGGGCATGCAAGGACGCCGGCATCGCGAGTGTGGCCGTCTACGCCGAGCCCGACCGGGATGCGCTGTTCGTCCGGCTGGCCGACGAGGCGTACTCCCTCAGTGGAACGACCCCGGGTGAGTCCTACCTGTCGGTGGACAAGCTGCTCGACGTGGCCCGGCGGTCCGGGGCCGACAGCGTGCACCCGGGCTATGGGTTCCTGGCCGAGAACGCCGGGTTCGCACAGGCGGTGCTCGACGCCGGGCTGGTGTGGATCGGGCCGCCCCCGGCGGCGATCGACGCGCTGGGCGACAAGGTGCAGGCACGCCACATCGCGCAGAAGGTGGGCGCTCCGCTGGTCGCCGGCACAACGGATCCACTGAACGGTC
>JBOHDD010000210.1:0-2262 GCA_050699155.1 Nocardioidaceae bacterium | reverse complement strand
TTGGAGCCGCTGCAGGCAGGCCGGGTCGAGATCGACGGCATCGATGTCTCGGCGCAGCCCCCCGGCAGTCGCAACGTCTCCATGGTCTTCCAGGAGTACGCACTCCTCCCGCACCTGTCGGTGTCCGACAACATCGGATTCGGCGAGCGAGCCCGGGGGACCGGCAAGGCCGAAGTCGCCGCGAAGGTCGGGCACGCGGCTGGCATGCTCGACATCGCCGGGCTGCTTTCCCGTCGACCCGCCGAGCTGTCGGGAGGTCAGCGGCAGCGCGTCGCCCTGGCACGGGCGATGGTGCGACAGCCCGCGGTCTTCCTCCTGGACGAGCCGCTCTCCAGCCTGGACACCGAGCTTCGGCTACGCGCGCGGGCCGAGACCCGCGCCCTGCAACGCCGCCTCGGTGTGGCGATGGTGTACGTCACGCACGACCAGCACGAGGCGATGGCGCTCGCCGACCGGATCGTGGTGCTCCGTGAAGGTCGGGTGGAGCAGGTCGGTACGCCGGAGGAGCTGTTCGACAGGCCCGGGTCCACGTTCGTGGCGCGGTTCGTCAGCAACCTGCCGATGAACCTGCTGCCGTCCGCCGTCCTCGGCGCACGGGGTGGCTCGGTCGTGGGCGTCCGGCCGGAACGCCTCCGCCTGCGTGGCTCCGGTGGTCGACTGACCGCTCGGGTGACCGCGGTCGAGCCGGCAGGAGAGGACGCCGTCGTCCACCTCGACGCGCGCGGGCTCCGCCTCCTGGCCAAGCTCGAGTGGGCCGCACGTCCGCGGGAGGACACAGATGTCGACGTGGACTGGTACGAGGACGACGAGCACCGGTTCGCCTCGATGGACGGCAGACGCACCGGATGAGGGGCCGGAGCGGGATCGCGCTCGCCGTTCCCTATCTTCTCGGGCTCGGTCTGCTCGTGCTGCTCCCGGCCTGCATGGCCACGGCGATCGCGTTCACCGAGTACTACGGGTTCGAGGCACCGGAGTTCACCGGCTTGGACAACCTCCGCCGTGCTGCTGACGACGCACAGTTCTGGCTGTCCGCCGGCAATGCGGCCCTGCTCGCCCTGCTCGTCGTCCCGGTGCGTCTCGCGCTTGCCCTCGGGTGCGCACTGCTGCTACACCGGCGACGCCGTGGTGCCGGCCTGGCGCGTGTCTCGGCGTACCTTCCCAGCGTCGTCCCGGATGCCGCGTGGGCGTTGTTGTGGCTGTGGCTGCTGAACCCGGTGTACGGCCCGATCGCCATGTTCGCGGGGGTCCTCGGCGTACCCGGGCCAGGCCTGCTCACCGACCCCTGGGCCACGCGCGTCGGCATCGCCACCATGCTCGCCCTGCAGCTGGGGGAGTCGTTCGTGGTGTGTCTGGCCGCCCGCGGCCTGGTGCCCGAGCGGTTCTACGAGATGGCGGCGGTCGAAGGAGCAAGCCCCTGGTACGCCGCCCGCCGAATCACGCTCAGGCTGATGACACCGCTGGTGGCGCTGCTCGCGGCCCGTGACGCCATCCTCGTCCTGCAGGTCACGTTCGTGCCGGTACTCCTCGTCACCGACGGTGGCCCGCGGTACGCGACGCTGACGAGTCCGCTCTACATCTACCGCCGGGCGTTCGTCTACGGCGAGCTCGGGTACGCCAGCGCGCTGTCCCTCACGCTGCTGATGCTGACGGCGCTCGTCATCGGCCTGCTGCTGCTCGTCGCCAGACGCCTCCGCCTGCCCTGACGAAATTACCGGCGGGTAGCCGGAGACAAGCACCGGGAAACGTAATACGTTCAGTGGCCATCGGGATGCGGAGCGTAAGGGAGACTCGGGATGAGCCTGCGCGTTGTGACGGTCCTGGCGGCGACGGCCCTGGCGGTGAGCGGCGGCACGGCCCTCGCGGTGTCGGGTCTCTCGACCGCTCCACCCGAGTCCGAACGGAGCGCGGTCGAACCGGCCGCCGTCGAGTCAGTGGTACGTCATGAGCCCGGCGAGGCGATGCTGACCCAGCGGGTGGGCACCGGCGTACCCCGGGGTGCCTACCAGCGTGCGGCCGCCCAGGCACGGCAGGTGGCGACGGCTGTATCGGTTCGGCAGGCACCCGCCCGGTTCTCCTGGCGGCCGGACGGACCGACGAACATCGGTGGCCGGCTGGTGGACGTGGCCCTCGACCCGGCCGACCGGGACACCGTCTATGTGGCGGCCGCGGGCGGTGGCGTCTGGAAGAGCACGGATGCCGGTCGGACGTTCGACAAGGCATGGCCGGACTCGATGAGCCAGGCCGTCGGTGCGCTCGCCATGG
>JBOHDD010000209.1:0-6245 GCA_050699155.1 Nocardioidaceae bacterium | reverse complement strand
GTGTACGACGACGCGCACGTCATCGTGGTCGACAAGCCCGTCGGAGTCGCCGCACACCCGAGTCCCGGCTGGAGCGGGCCGACGGTGGTGGGGCATCTGGTCGGCGCCGGGTTCCGGATCTCCACCTCGGGGGCCTCCGAGCGTCAGGGCGTCGTGCATCGCCTGGACGTCGGCACCAGCGGGCTGATGGTGGTGACGAAGTCCGACTCGGCGTACTCGCGACTCAAGCGGGCCTTCCGGCAACGTCAGGTCGAGAAGACCTACCACGCCCTGGTGCAGGGCCATCCCGACCCGTTGCGCGGCACCGTGGACGCGCCGATCGGGCGCCATCCCAGGTACGACCACAGGTTCGCGGTGGTCGCGGAGGGCAAGCCGAGCGTCACGCATTACGAGACCCTCGAGGCGCATCGGTTCGCCAGTCTGCTGGAGATCGGCCTGGAGACGGGTCGCACCCACCAGATCCGGGTGCACATGAGTGCGGTCCGGCATCCCTGTCTCGGTGACCTCACCTACGGCGCGGACCCCACCCTGGCGGAGCGGACCGGGCTGACCAGGCAATGGCTGCACGCCGTGCGTCTGGGCTTTCATCACCCGGACTCGGAGGAGTGGGTGGAGTTCGGGTCGGCGTACCCCGACGACCTGGTCCACGCCCTCGAGGTGGTCCGAGGCTACGACCAGTAGACGACCACGGTGTCGCCGACGTCGACCATGTCGAACAGCGCGGCGATGCCGTCGTAGTCGCGGACGTTGACGCAGCCGTGCGAGGCTCCGCTGTAGCCGTAGGTGGCGAAGTCGGACGAGTAATGCACGGCCTGGCCGCCACTGAAGAACATCGAGAACGGCATCGGCGTGTGGTACAGCGAGGACACGTGGTCGCGAGACTTGTACGTGACCGAGAACTGACCCTCGCGGGTCGGGGTCAGCTCGGAGCCGAAGCGCACGTCGAACTCCATCTGCACGGCGCCGTCGACGACGTACCGCAGGCTGCTCGAGGACTTGTCGATGCACAACGTCTCGCCGGTCAGGCAGCGGGGGTCCAGCGGCGCGCCCTCGGCGGCCGTCGGCTCCCTGTTGAACAGCTCGGCGTCGGTCGGTGGGCTGGTCATCCCCACCAGGCGGTTCCAGGTGCGCTGGTCGACCTCGCCGGTGGAGGGGATCTCCCGCTTGGTCTGGAAGCCGGACACCGCCTCGGCCGTCTCGTCGCCGTAGTACGGCGTCACGTCGTTGTAGAACCAGGCGATCTGCTTGAGGCGGGCCTGGAGCTCGCGCACCTTCATGCCACTGTCGCTGGGCCCGATGATCGTGGGCCCGGGGACGAGGATGTTGTGCATCTCGTTGTACGTCGGCATCCGCGTCATCCGCAGCAGCCGCTCCCAGGTGCGGGTGTCGAGCCGGCCGGTCACGTCGAACCCGCGCTTGCGCTGGAAGCCACGCACGGCGGTCGTGGTCACGCGGTCGTAGTCGCCGGAGATGTCGGGGGAGTACCACGCGATCTGGTCCAGCCGCGACTGCAGCTCGCGCACCTTGCGGCCGGAGTCTCCACGGACGAGCAGCGTCCTCGGCTCCAGGACCGGCGGTGCGACGGTGGGTGTCGGCGTGGGCAGGGCGGTCTTCGCGGACGGCCCGGCCGCCTGAGCCTCGCCGCCGGCCGCCGTCGACGACGCCGCGGCCATGTCGTCGAAGCTGAGGTCGGCGCCGTACGCGACGTACCCGATCGCACTGATGGCCGCCACCAGGGCGACCACCGCCAGCGCGCTCACTCTTCGTCCTGCCACGACTACATATACTGCCGTGAGCCGGGCCTTCTACGCCAAATGCCCCATCCGCTCGGCGCGTCCGCTCAGCCGGCCACGGCCGTGGTCGTCAGGCAGCGCTGCACGGGGCAGCTGGCGCAGATCCCGAGGTCGGGCAGCGTGATGGCCTGGCAGCACGTCCGGCGTACGGCGAAGTCGTCGTCGACGACCCGCACCAGTCCGGCCAGCCCGAGCGCGTCCAGCAGGTCCTCGGCCAGCGCCCGGCGGCGACGCTGCAGGAGCGGGGAGGCCACCGCCTCGGCCACGGACCCCCACAGCGTGCGTCGGCCGATCCGGGTGGCCACGGCCAGGGCCTCGATGACCGGGCGCACGTGCCCGTCGAGCAGCGTCCGCCGAAGCAGGGGTACGGCGTCAGTACCCGGCAGCGGGGTGTGGTCGAGCACACGGAAGTCGACGTAGGGCCGGTAGTCCCGCAGGGCCACCTCGACGTTCGCCAGGTCCAGCCGGGGGAGCGGACCTCCGGACGCCAGGCCCAGCATCACGGGGTTGACCAGCCTCCACGAGTAGGCCTTGAAGGCCAGGGCCGCCGCGGTGTGCGGCGCCGCGCCCCAGTCACGGGTCGGGCGGCCGAGGATCCCGGTGCCCACGACGGCACCCGGGTCGGCGAACTGCTCCGCCGGCAGCCAACCTCGCCGCTCCAGCACCCCGAGACCTCCTGATGAGGGTTACCTAATTAGGTTTGCCTAACCGAACACTAGCGGTTGGATCGGGTGGCCGACAACCGGGTCCGCAGTTGTCGGCGGGCCGCGCTAGAACAGGCCGTGAGATCACATAGGCTGCCGGTTGGCCCATGGACCGTTTGGGCCACGCCGGTTCCGTGAGTTGGAGACTGCCACCGCATGTCGGGCCACGCCTCGAGGTCATCGTCGTTCGCGCACCTACACGTGCACAGCGAGTACTCCATGCTCGACGGGGCAGCCCGGATCGACGACCTCTTCACCGAGGCGGCGCGGATGGCGATGCCGGCGATCGCGGTCACCGACCACGGCAGCATGTTCGGCGCCTACGAGTTCTACAAGGCCAGCAAGGGCACCGGGGTCAAGCCGATCGTCGGCGTCGAGGCCTACCTGACACCCAACACCAGCCGGTTCGAGCGGCGCCGCGTGCAGTGGGGTGGCGGTGGACGTGACGACGTGTCCGGTGGCGGTGCCTACACCCACCTCACCATGCTGGCCGAGTCCACACAGGGCATGCACAACCTCTTCCGGATGTCCTCGCTGGCCTCCCTCGAGGGCTACTACTTCAAGCCGCGGATGGACCGCGACCTGCTCCAGCGGTATGCCACCGGTGTCATCGCGACCACCGGCTGTCCCTCCAGCGAGGTGCAGACGCTGCTGCGTCTCGGCAAGTACGACGACGCCGTGGCGAGCGCCGCGGAGTTCCGCGAGATCTTCGGCAAGGACAGCTACTTCCTCGAGCTGATGGACCACGGACTCGGCATCGAGCGACAGGTGCGCGACGACCTGCTGCGGCTCGGCAAGGAGCTCGACCTGCCGCTGGTCGCGACCAACGACCTGCACTACACCCGCCCGGAGGACGCCGAGGGTCACGCCGCCCTGCTGTGCGTGCAGTCCGGCGCGACCCTCGCCGACCCGAACCGGTTCAAGTTCGACTCCGAGGACTTCTACCTCAAGTCCGCCGCCGAGATGCGCGACGTCTGGAGCGACCTGCCGGAGGCCTGCGACAACACCCTGCTGATCGCGGAGCGGTGCAGCATCGACTTCGCCGAGGACCGCAACCTGATGCCGCGGTTCCCGGTGCCGGAGGGGGAGAGCGAGGAGACCTGGTTCCTGAAGGAGGTCGAGCGCGGCCTGGCCCGTCGGTACCCGAACGGGGTGAGCGAGCAGGTGCGCGCGCGGGCCGACCGGGAGACCGGGACCATCCTGCAGATGGGTTTTCCCGGCTACTTCCTGGTCGTCGCCGACTTCATCAACTGGGCCAAGGAGCAGGGCATCCGCGTCGGTCCCGGGCGTGGCTCGGCCACCGGCGCGATCGTGGCGTACGCGCTGGGCATCACCGAGCTCGACCCGCTCGAGCACGGCCTGCTGTTCGAGCGGTTCCTCAACCCCGAGCGGATCTCGATGCCCGACATCGACATCGACTTCGACGAGCGCCGGCGCGGTGACGTGATCCGCTACTGCACGCAGAAGTACGGCGACGAACGGGTCGCCCAGATCGTCACCTACGGCACCATCAAGGCCAAGCAGGCGGTCAAGGACTCCTCCCGGGTGCTGGGCTTCCCGTTCGCGATGGGGGAGCGCCTCACCAAGGCGATGCCGCCGGCGGTGATGGGCAAGGACGTCCCGCTCACCGGCATCTTCGACGAGTCGCACGCCCGCTACGGCGAGGCCGGCGAGTTCCGCTCGCTCTACGACGCCGACGGTGAGGTCCGCCGCGTCGTCGACACCGCCAAGAAGCTGGAGAACCTCAAGCGTCAGTGGGGTGTGCACGCGGCGGGCGTGATCATGTCCAGCGAGCCGCTGATCGACGTCATCCCGATCATGCGTCGCGAGCAGGACGGCGCGATCATCACGCAGTTCGACTACCCGACCTGCGAGACGCTCGGGCTGCTGAAGATGGACTTCCTCGGTCTGCGCAACCTGACGGTCATCGACGACGCGCTGCAGAACATCGCCACCAACGGCGGTGAGCGGCCCGACCTCGACATCCTCGGCCTGGACGACGAGAAGACCTACGATCTGCTGGCCCGTGGTGAGACGCTCGGTGTCTTCCAGCTCGACGGCGGCCCGATGCGCCAGCTGCTGCGGCAGATGCGGCCGGACTCCTTCGAGGACATCGCGGCCGTGCTCGCGCTGTACCGACCCGGGCCGATGGGCGCCAACAGCCACACGAACTACGCGTTGCGCAAGAACGGCAAGCAGGAGATCACCGCGATCCATCCCGAGCTCGAGGAGCCGCTGCGGGAGATCCTGGCGCCGACCTACGGCCTGATCATCTACCAGGAGCAGGTGATGGAGATCCCGCAGAAGCTCGCGGGCTACTCCCTCGGCAAGGCCGATCTCCTGCGCCGCGCGATGGGCAAGAAGAAGCGTGAGGTGCTGGACGCGGAGTTCGAGGGCTTCCGTGACGGGATGCTCGAGAACGGCTACTCCGCGCACGCCGTGAAGACGCTGTGGGACATCCTGCTGCCGTTCTCCGACTACGCGTTCAACAAGTCCCACACCGCCGGCTACGGCCTGGTGTCGTACTGGACCGCCTACCTGAAGGCCAACTACCCGGCGGAGTACATGGCGGCGCTGCTCACCAGCGTCAAGGACTCCAAGGACAAGATGGCCATCTACCTCAACGAGTGCCGCCGGATGGGCATCAAGGTGCTGCCGCCCGACGTCAACGAGTCGGCGGCCAACTTCACCCCGGTCGGCACCGATGTGCGGTTCGGGCTCACCGCCGTACGCAACGTCGGCGGCAACGTGGTCGACTCGATCGTCACGGCGCGCGAGGAGCAGGGCCGCTACGCCGACTTCAACGACTTCATGGGCAAGATCCCCCCGCTGGTCTGCAACAAGCGGGTGATCGAGTCGCTGGTCAAGGCCGGTGCGTTCGACTCGCTGGGGCACCGGCGGCGGGCGCTGTCGGCGATCCACGAGGAGGCCGTCGACCAGTTCATCGACCTCAAGCGCAACGAGGCGATCGGGCAGGACTCCCTGTTCGGGGGGCTCGGCGACGACGACGCCGACGCGTTCGGTGGGGTGACGCTGGCGATCCCGGAGATCGATGACTGGGACAAGCAGACCCTGCTCGGCCATGAGCGGGAGATGCTCGGGCTGTACGTCTCCGACCATCCGCTGATGGGAGTCGAGCACGTCCTGGCCAACGGGACGGACTGCACGATCGGGCAGCTGCTCGTCGACGAAGAGCGTCCGGACGGGAGCGTGGTCACGGTCGGCGGACTGGTGACCGGGGTGCAGCGCAAGCTGACCAAGCGTGGGGACGCGTGGGCGGTGATCACCCTCGAGGACCTCGAGGGCGGCATCGACGTGATGCTGTTCCCCTCGGTCTACCAGCTGTCGTCGGCGGCCCTCGTGCCGGACGCGATCGTGATGGTCAAGGGTCGGCTCAAGCGTCGCGACGAGGTGCCGGAGCTGCACTGCAGCGAGATCAGCGTGCCGGACCTGTCCGACGGTCCCGCGGGGCCGGTGGTGATCTCGCTGCCGGCCACCCGTTGCACGCCACCGGTGGTGGAGCAGCTGAAGGACGTGCTCGGCAGTCATCCCGGTGTGACGGAGGTGCATCTGCGGCTCCAGTCGCAGTCGCGTACCAAGCTGATGCGTCTCGACGACCGGCTGCGCGTGACCCCGACCCCTTCCCTGATGGCCGACCTCAAGGCCCTGCTCGGCCCGAGCTGCCTGACCCGCACCGCCTGACACCACCCCCTGACATCGGCGCCGCCCCCTTTGTTCGTCGCGGGGG
>JBOHDD010000208.1:0-6428 GCA_050699155.1 Nocardioidaceae bacterium | reverse complement strand
CTGCTGGCCCGGCCGGGACGGTCGGTCTCGCGGGGGCGGGCGGCGTCGAAGGCGGCGGCACGGCGCAGCCAGTACGCCTCGGTGGCCTCGTTCAGCGCGTCCTGCAGCACCCTGGCCCGGAAGTGCTCCACGTCCAGACCCGGCCGGTCACGCATGGGCGCAGGGTTGCCCGCGGAACACCGGGGCCTGCACCTGGGTCTCCACAGCAGCGACGATGTCGAGGAACGCGAGCCGCAGCACGTCCTCGGGCCGGTCCAGGACGTAGCCGATGCGCAGGTGCCCGTCGGTGATCCGGTAGCGCAGCCGGGCGGTGATCTTGTAGGTGTCGGCGCCCTCGAAGGGGTTCAGCCCGAGGGTGAAGTAGTTGGGGATCTCCAGCTGGCCGCGCCGGCCGGCCTTGGCGTCGAGATCCTCACGGTAGGCGAGCTGTCGTTCGCCCGACGACAGGCGTTTGGAGGACTCGAAGACCACACCGATGGTGGCCTGGAAGGTCTGCGCGAGCTCGAGCATGTCGGCGCCCGGTGGGGTGACGACGTCGACGAGGCGGTCCTCTAGGTGTTCGGCGAAGCTGTTCTGGTCGACCAGCTGGCGGTCCAGGCCGGTCCAGGCGTCCCAGGCGGGAGTGCGGCGCAGATCCATCGCTACGCGGTGGTCGCCCCAGCCGGCGTAGTCCTCGATCCCGTCGCCGGTGGTTCCCATGTGGGTGTTGATGACCGCGACCAGCTGCTGGCGGGTGGCGTCGGCCCAGACCTCGGTCTCCGGCAGGACGTGCTTGTCGAGATACTGGACGAACGAGTTGGAGTCGTGCACGTGCACGGTGCCGGTCTTGCGGCGGGGTCGTTCGCGGTACTCGTCGAGATAGTCCTCGAGGTCGACGACGACATGCTCTCCGCCCTCGGGGACGACGACGGAGTGGAAGCGGGAGAAGCCGTCGATCTCGCCGAGCGGCTGGGGCCGGGCGGCGCGGGTCGCGGCGTCGACGATGGCCTGGGCGTCGCCACCCGTAGTTCCGATGGTGGGCTGCAGCTCGGTCACCTTGACTCCTTGAGGTTGTCGCGGTCGGGTGTGTTGTCCTTCGGCACCTCACGCAGCGAGTCGAAGTCGAGCTGACGCGGATCCCGGCGGGTGAGGTTGCCGTGCTCGTCGGGGTAGAAGATGGAGGCCTTGCGGTCGTGCTCGGGTAGCCGGAGCTTGATCTCGTCGGAGATGACGAGGGTGTCGATGTCGTCCTTCATCGGGGCGACGGTGACCGTCAGGGTGACCGAGCCCTTCTTGCCGGTGTCGCGGACCCGGTCGACGAGGTCGTGCAGGGACTCGCCGAGCTCGTCGTGGGTGCGGCCGGAGGCCTGTTCGCGTAGGAAGTCGGCGAAGGGGCGGACGGGTGGGTCGTTGTGGGCGGCGCTCATGCGGTGGCTCCTTGCCGATTGTCGGGGTGGGGTGATGCGGCTTTCCAGATGCCGCCGCTGGTCTTGACCCATCGGGGTTCGTCGGTGCTCTGCTGGCGGTCGTGATGGGTGTTGTCGAGGATCATCGGTGGTGACCAGCCGCGGGCGTGGGCGTAGTTGCGTGCTCTGCTCGCGGTGATGCGTTCGCGTTGGTTGGTCTCCGCTGGGAGCCTCGTCGACAGGTCGTCGTAGAGGGCGGTCACCTTGTCGGCGGTGCGCAGGTACACCCGCGCGTCGCCGGGGCGGCCGTTGGCGGTTCCGTGGACGAGGGTGTGGATGTTGACGATGTTCAGCTGGCGTCCGAGGCTGCTGATGGAGTAGCCGAGGGCGACCATGGCGCGGAGCCGCAGTCGGGTGGTGGTGCCGTCGATGTTGGCGCCGTCGGCGAGGGGGAGGGGCCCGTTCCAGGCGGGGTCGAGGGCGTAGAGCTTGTCAGCGGTCTCGCGGGTGACGCGGCGCGATGGAGTTTGGGTGCCGTCGGGTTGGCGTTTGCCGTACATCAGCTTCCACAGGGAGCCTTGGGAGACGCCGGAGCGTTTGGCGACGGTCTTGAGTCCCATGCCGGCGTCGGCCAGGGCGCGGACGTGTTCACGCACGAGGTCGGCGTTGACGTAGCGGTGGTAGCGGCCGTAGGCCTTCTGCCGTTCGCGCCAGGTCTCGGCCTCGGAGTTGGCCCGGGCGCAGGGTTCGCAGCGGCACTTGTCGAGGACGTAGCAGGCGCGGGTGCCGTGCTGGTGGTTGGCCTGCTTGTGCAGGCAGGGTTGGGGGGTGCGGTCGACGAGTGCCATCCGCTGCTGGTGGTAGGCGGCGCGGAGCATGGCCTGTTCGTGTTTGGTGCAGGAGTGTCGGTTGAACCAGTAGCGGGCTTCTTTGGCGCCGGCGTTCTCGTACACGGCTTCGAGGCCGCAACGCTTGCAGCGGTGGCGGCGGGTGGTGCGGCGTATCCCGTCGGTGGTGGGGCAGACGTGGCGGCGGAGGGTGAAGTCGGCGCGGGCGGCGGTGTCGTAGGTCTTGGTCCAGCCGCAGTCGCAGGTGGCCTGGTAGCGCTTCATGACACCACCTGCCCGCGCATGTCGTGGGCGAACGGGACGCGCGAGCCGCGTGGGTCGCCGCGGCGTTTGGCGCGGCACAGCGCCCGGTCCAGCGCGCCTGGTGTAGTGCCGATCCGAACGGCGGCCTCGTAGTAGCGGTAACCGTCGTCGCGCAGCCGCACCCACTCGTCGAGGAGGTCGTCGGCGCGGATGACCTGGCGGGCGATCCCGCCGCGGCGTTCACGGGACGCGCACGCGCGGCACAAGCCGTTCCCGCTGATGGGGCGGGTCTCGTGGCCGGGGATTGGTGACATCTTCGCCGGTCGCAGGGCGGCGCCGCAGCCGCGGCAGGGTGTGCCGATGCAGGTGTGGGTGGCGGCGGGTCCGGCCCAGGTGGTGGTGTAGCCGCAGGCACAGGCGCGGGACTGGACGAGGCCGTTCATGACAGCACCCGTCCGGGGTCGGGGACGTCGTCGATGCGGCGGAAAAGGGCACCGTCGGTGCAGCAGTCGCAGTCGCCGCAGCACACCCCCACCGAGCAGTCGTTGCACATCCAGGGCTGGTCGTCGTCGAGGGGCAGGGTGCGGAGGCCGATGAACGCGCCCGGGAGGAAGCCGTGGTCGGCGTACACCTCCCACACGTCGAGGTGCACGACCTGGGAGTCGTCGGCGAACATACCGGCGGTGACCAGGGCGTCCATGGTGGATCTGGCGCATTTGTCGGCGTCACCGACACCGCGGGTGGCGGGATAGGCGGGGGCGTTGTCGCGGAGCAGGTGTGAGGTGGACTTGCCGGAGCGGTAGTGCGTCTTGGGGCGGGGGAACTGGAAGATGATGCGCAGGTCCAGCGGGCCTTCCAGCGGACCCAGCCCGTCGTCGGTGTTCTCCACCCACTCCTGCGCGGCTGCTTTGACGTCTTGGCGCCACAGGCTGATCCGGTCCGAGGACTGTTCACGCATCTGGGCGCGGCCGGTGTGCTTGTTCACCCAGGCCTTCTTGCTGCCCTGGGGGGCGGAGAGGCCGGTGACGTGGAGGACGATCTCGGTCATGCCGGGATTCCGATCTGCTCGGCCACCCCAGTGAGCACGGCGGGTTCATCGTCGACCACCTCGTGCATGTGCAGCAGCGCGACGAGACGACCGCCGCGCAGCACGCCGATCTGGAAGTCGTCGCTGCCCTGCGCTTTCAGGCCACGGCGGACGGCACGTTCGTGCTGGAGGCTGGCGTCGTCGAGCGCGTTGTAGTAGAAGCCGTAGCCGGTCTCGTTCATCCACGCGGAGATGGAGATCGGCAGGTACCGGTCGCCCGTGCGGTGCTGCCACGTGGCGGTCATGGCAGCCGCTCCGCTTCGGCGTGCCACATGATCGACGGGCCGACCTTCACGTTGAGGTGGGCGGCCCTGCCCTCTGCGCCGCTGCGTGTCCAGTGCCGCGACTCGACGGTGGTGACCTCGCCGAGCTCGAACGGGTCGAGAAGGCTGGGTGTGCGTTCGGTCGTGTTCACACTCGGGTAGCGCTTAACGCGGACCACGACCTGCCAGCGGCGCATCACGACTCCTCCATGGCGAGGATGTGGGCGTAGGCGTAGTGGCCCTGGTAACCGGAGAGGGTCCAGTAGGTGGCACCGCAGCTGCAGCGTTTGCGGCCCAACGACGCGAACCCGACCGGAACGAGTGGAGACGCCGATGAGGCGGCCTTCTCGCTGATCCGGTGCTCGGTGGCCACCACCTCAATCGCCTGCGGGAGGGGTCGGCACAGCAGCCGCCCGTTGTCGGGGTCGGTGAACAGGACCTGGGCGCCGGCCAGAACCTCAGCCCGGCACGCCAGCGCGAGGAACATCTGCGCGTTGTCCTGGTAAGCGTCGGCGGGCAGGTAGCCGGTGCCGTAGGCCCAGCAGATGGCGTGGTAGACGCCCATGTGCCGGGGGCCGATCTGTCCCTTGCCTCTCGCGTAGAACCGGGCCTGCGGACCTGACGTGGACTTGAGCAGCCAGATCGACTCGCGCTCGCCAGTGGTCTCGTCGAACCGCATCCACCCGTCGCCCCAGTGCTCGGCGTTGCGCAGCCACCGCAGATCGGCGCTCATCTACGTCACCTCGGCCAGTACGACGCCGGCCCCGCGGAAACTATGCAGGTCGGGGCGTCGGGCCAGCAGTGGCCGGTCGTCGATGGGTCGCCACCAGCAGGCACGGTTGAGGCCGCAGTGGCAGCGGATGGTGCGGGGTGGCCGGGTGCCGGCAGTCATCGCGACGGCTCCGAGGTGAGGAAGGCTCTGCGCAGCACCTCCGGTGGTGATACGCCGTCGCGCTTCGCTCGCTGACGTAGCCGACGCATCTCGGCGGGAAGTAGGCGAACGCCGACCTGATGGCGCCGCTTCCGCACCTCCGTGCCGCGCCGCGTGTGCTGGTTCACAGTCCTCGCCTCCCTTTGACCGTCAGGACATGCGTGCCGTTGGCCGACGCGTTGGTGTGCGCGACGTGGCAGGACCCGGCGGTGACGATCACGTAGTCGTCGGTGATGGTCTGCGTCTCGGTGTCGCCGGTGTCGGTGTCGCGCACGGTGACCTCAATCGCCATCGTCGCCCTCCACCAGTTGGGCTTCGACTTCGGCCTGAGTGGTACGCAACAGCCCGAGCATGCGGTACTTCGGCAGGTTGCGGCTGACCGTGTTCAGCACAGCGGTCCGGTCCACGTCGCCGAGGCTCGCATCGGGGAGGCTGACTGCAGCGACAGCAACCCACTCGATGAGCATGCCGGGTCCTTCGTAGTACGCCCTCCACCACGCATCGACTGCTGTCTCCAGTGCATCGTCGGCCGCCTGCTGGTCTGGTGATCGCTCACCCATCGCCGTCCCCCTTGCGGTAGCGGCTGATCGCCTCGTCCAGCCCCGCGATCGCCGTGTCGACGCGGGCGTGCAGCGGGGAGTACATGACCCGGTCGGCGCAGTGCAGCGCGGCGTTCGCCTCCGCATACCGCTCCAGGTAGGTGAGGCAGGCGTCGAGGGTGTCGCGGGCCTTGTCGAGCTCACGGGTCAGGTCGTCGGCCTGGTCGGTCAGCAGACGCTGCCAGTGATCGGCGGTGTGGTCGGGGGCCTCATACATGGCGCATCCTCGATGGGACCGGGCCCGGGCGAGCGATCTTGACCATCTCCTGCCAGGCACCGCAGTTGCACCGCGGGGGCCGACCGTCGCGGTACTGCACGAACTGGTGCTCGCCGCTGTCCCAGCTTGGACAGACGTCTACAGCGCGCTCGTAGGTGGCCTCGAAGATGTCGGGCTTGCAGGGGTAGAACTCGCCCTGGACGCCACGGATGATCCAGTCGCCGGGGGCAGCGGTCATCTCCCCTTCGAGTGTCTGGATGGCGATGCCGAACGGTCCGTCGCCAACCACCCGGAAGACGTTGAAGTCGTGGGCTAGCATCCAGCCGGACGCCTCAGCGACGGCCCTGCGGTTCGGGTCGAGGACGCCTGTGCTGCGGCTGTCATCCTCCGCGTCGATGCGCATGGCTTCGATCACCACGGGCTTCTTGCGGTACTTCATTGGCTGCTCCTCGCCAGGATCTGCGCGACCACGGCGGCCGCGTCGAACTGCTCCTGCTCACCCAGACACCGGTGATACGCCAGCAGCGCGTCCCCGTTGGTGATAGTGGAGTCGGACACGGTGGCCAACCGGGTGGTCTCGTGGAACAGCGACCAGCACGCCAGCTGCACATCGCCTTGCACGGCGAGCAGGCCTTCGAGGGCTTCACCGTCGGGGGTGCGGCCGACGATCAGGTCCACGGCCTCCCGCACGGCGGCCCGCCGGGCGGCGTCTATGTACTCGTCCTGAGCCCAGGCGGTGACGGCGGCCTGGGCGATGGCCTCGGCTGGTGTCAGGGCGGTGGTCATTGGCCCACCCCCCGCCACAGCGCGATCGGGTGGGCATGGGTGGACTCCAGCGTGGAGGGCACGTACCCG
>JBOHDD010000207.1:0-4211 GCA_050699155.1 Nocardioidaceae bacterium | reverse complement strand
CACCAGCAGGACGCGCACCGGCGTCCACCAGGAACCACCTGCGTACGCACCGCGCGGTCCCCCGATCACGGGGCTCAGCGCCCGGACCACCGGGTCCTCGTGGGACGGGGCCACGACAGCCGACCGGCGGTCAGCCTCCACGTGCGGTGCCGTCACCGCCACCGCCACCCCCGCCGGTGCCGCCACCGCCGTTGTTACCCCCGCCGGTCTCCTCGTCCTCCGGCGTCAGCGTCGGTATCGGTCCGGGCTCCCGGGACTCCGTCTCCGACGGGGTCGGCTCGGGCTCCTCGGTCGGCGTCGGCTCCTCGGCGGGCGTCGGCTCCTCGGTGGGCGTCGGCTCCTCGGTGGGCGTCGGCTCCTCCTCCTCGGTCTCCGGAGGCGGTGTGTAGACCGGTTTCGGCGTGTACGTCGGCTCCGGCGGCGCGACCGTGGACTCGAGCTCCTCCTCCAGCTCGGGAGGTTCGGGGAACTGCAGGGCCGGCTTGCCCTCGAGTGCGCCGCGCATGGTCGTCTCCCAGGTGCGGGCGGGGTACTCGCCGCCGTAGAAGGGGTCCAGGAAACCCTCGAGGTCGTCATTGCCGTCGCCGCGGACGTACATCACCGCGGTCGACAGCTGCGGGGTGTAACCCACGAACCAGGACGACGAGACGGTTCCCCCCTCGGCGGTCGCCGTACCCGTCTTGCCGGCGACCGGCCTGGCCATGTCGGAGAGGTTGTCGTAGCCGGTCCCACCGGGCTTCTCGATGACCTTCTGCAGCGCCGACGTGACGTTGGAGGCGACGTCGGCGTTGAAGGCCCTGTTCTGCTTGTCCTTGTGCTTGTACCGGACAGTCCCGGAGCCGTCGGTGACCTTCTCGATGGCGTACCAGTCGGCATGCCTGCCGTTCGCCGCGAAGGTGGCGTAGCCCTCGGCCATCTCGGTGACGCTGACCCGCTGCGGGCCCAGACCGACGACACCGCTGGGCATGAGGGGGTCGTCCTTCTCCTCCTTGACCCCGGCGTCCTTGGCTGACCGGATCACCTTCTCCGGACCGTCGTCCATCTGCAGTGTCATGTCGACGTAGGCCGTGTTGATCGAGTGCGTCGTCGCTTCGCCAAGCGAGACCGGCCCGTGGTCGGTGTCGCCCTGGTTCTCCACCTCACCGCCGCCGGGCAGGGCGTACGGCGAGTCACCGTCGAAGTAGGACTTGTCGAGGGTGAAGCCGTTTCGAAGTCCGGCGGCGAGCGCGAACGGCTTGAAGGTCGAGCCCGGCTGACCACCCGCGTCGGCCCAGTTCAGCTGGCTCGTCACGTAGTCCCGGCCGCCGTACATCGCGCGCAGCGCCCCGGTGCCCGGCTCGACGGACGAGATGCCGATCCGCAGCCCCTTCAGACCCTCCGGGCTCGTCTCCCGCACGGCGCGCTGGGCCGACTTCTGGGCCTGGAAGTCGAAGGTGGTGATGATGTCGAGCCCACCGCCGTAGATCTCGTCCTCGGAGAAGTTGCGACTGGCAAGCTCACCCTCGACCAGCGAGAGGAGGAATCCCTTGGGGCCGCCGAGCGAGTTGCTGACCTCGACCTCGGCCAGCTTCGGCAGCCGTTTCTGCACCCTGGCGGCCTTGCGGGCGTCGAGGTCTCCGGACTGCACCATCCCGTCGAGCACGTAGCGGTAGCGCCCGCGCAGCTCCTTGCGGTTGCTCTTCTCGATCGCGGGGTCGAGGGTGCCGGGGCTGTTCAGCACCGACGCCAGCACCGCACCCTGGCGGACAGTCAGCTTGGAGGCCGGCCGGTCAAAGTAGGCCTGTGCCGCGGCCTCGATGCCGTAGGCACCGCGGCCGAAGTAGATGGTGTTCAGGTAGCCCTGCAGGATCTGCTCCTTGGACAGCTCCCGGTCGACCTTGATCGCCAGGAACGCCTCCTTGACCTTGCGGGTGTAGGTCTGCTCCTGGCTCAGGTACAGGATCTTGACGTACTGCTGGGTGATCGTGGACGCACCCTGCGTCGAACCCGTCGTGAAGTTGGTGTACGCCGCGCGCATGATGCCCTTGGGGTCGATGCCGCCGCTGGTCCAGAACTCGCGGTTCTCGGCCGCGACGACCGCGTCCTGCACATGGTCGGGTACGTCGGACAGCGAGACCGCCGTGCGGTTCTGCGTGGCGAAGGTGCCCAGCTCGTGCCTGCCGTCGGAGTAGTAGACCGTGGTGGTCTCGGCCTGGAACTCGTCGTTGGGGTTCGGGATGTCGACCAGGACGTATCCGACAGCGATCGCGGCCGCACCCAGGACCAGCCCGAACACGCCGAGCGCCAGCACCCATTTGAGTGCCCGCCCGAGACGTCCGCCCTTGGTCTTGCGGTTCCCAGCCATCCGGTAGCTCTTCTCCAGGTTGCCTGCGGGTCCTGACGCGCCGAGCCGCCCGCCGGCGGGCGGACCGCCAACGGACCTGGGCCCGCGCATTCAGCAACCGAGGGTACGGGTAGCGCGGCCATTCGCAGAATCCCGGTGAGGCGAGTCACGTGCAGCCGACAGGATGACCGGTGACGGGGTCGACACCCTGTGTCCACGCACTCTGGCGATGTATCGTATCGATACGTATAGTCGATGTATCGGTTGCACCACGACATCCCTGAGCCGGGAGCAGACAAACGTGACCAATCGCGGCGGAGCGGTCGAGCTTGCGGTGCTCGGCCTGCTGCACGAGTCACCGATGCACGGCTACGAGCTGCGCAAGCGCGTCACCGGCCTGCTCGGCTGGGGGCGGGTGCTCTCCTACGGCTCGCTCTACCCGGCGCTGAAGCAGATGCGCAGGACGGGCTGGCTCACCGAGGACACCACCGTCGCCACCGCGCGGCGAGGCAAGATCGTGTACCGGCTCACCGTCGAGGGCGAGAGGCGCTTCGAGGAGCTGATGGCGCACGGCGGCCCCTCCGCCTGGGAGGACGACAGCTTCGGCGTGCACTTCGCGTTCTTCGCCAAGACCGACGCCGAGACCCGGATGCGCATCCTCGAGGGTCGCCGCTCCCGGCTCGAGGAGCGGCTGGAACGGGTCCGCACCTCGTTCGCGCGCAGTCGCGAGCGAGTGGACGCCTACACCCTGGAGCTGCAACGCCACGGGCTCGAGTCGGTCGAGCGTGAGGTGTCCTGGCTCAGTGACCTGATCGACAAGGAGCGATCCCGGCACGCACGGGCTGTGCGCCGGTCCGCGCAGGCACATCGTGACCGGCGCCGCAAGGCGCGCAGTCGCGTCGTACCCCCGCCAGAGCAAGACAACGACCTGGCTGCCGGCGCCGATGCCGGATCAGCAGACAACGAGGAATGAGGAGAGCCCGATGGGTTCGGTTCGTGTAGCCATCGTCGGCGTCGGCAACTGCGCCGCGTCCCTGGTCCAGGGCGTCCACTACTACCGTGACGCCGACCCGGCGACCAAGGTCCCCGGCCTCATGCACGTCACGTTCGGGGACTACCACGTGCGCGACGTGGAGTTCGTGACGGCGTTCGACGTCGATGCCAAGAAGGTCGGATTCGACCTGTCCGAGGCGATCACGGCCAGTGAGAACAACACCATCCAGATCAGCGAGGTGCCACCACTTGGTGTCATGGTCCAACGAGGGCACACGCTGGACGGGCTCGGCAGGTACTACCTCGAGACCATCGAGGAGGCGGAGTCCGATCCGGTGGACGTGGTGTCGGCGCTGAGGGACGCCGAGGTGGACGTGCTGGTCTCGTACTTGCCGGTCGGCTCCGAGCAGGCGGACAAGTTCTACGCGCAGTGCGCGATCGAGGCCGGCGTGGCCTTCGTGAACGCCCTGCCGGTGTTCATCGCGTCGGACCCGGCGTGGGCGGCGAGGTTCGAGGCGGCCGGTGTGCCGATCGTCGGTGACGACATCAAGTCCCAGGTGGGCGCCACGATCACGCACCGGGTGATGGCACGGCTGTTCGAGGACCGTGGCGTGGTGCTTGACCGTACGTACCAGCTCAACGTCGGCGGCAACATGGACTTCAAGAACATGCTCGAGCGAGAGCGGCTCGAGTCCAAGAAGGTCTCCAAGACCCAGGCCGTCACCTCGAACCTCTCGCACGACCTCGGGGCGCGCAACGTGCACATCGGCCCGTCGGACCACATCCCGTGGCTCGACGACCGCAAGTGGGCGTACGTCCGCATGGAGGGACGCGCGTTCGGCAATGTGCCGCTCAACATGGAGTACAAGCTCGAGGTCTGGGACTCCCCCAACTC
>JBOHDD010000206.1:0-3507 GCA_050699155.1 Nocardioidaceae bacterium | reverse complement strand
CCGAAGTCGAGCACGGCGATGTCGTCGCACACCTTCATCACCAGGTCCATGTGGTGCTCGACGAGCATGATCGACATCCGTTGGGTGAGGGAGCGGATGATCTCGCCGAGCTCGGCCATCTCCTCGTCCGACAGTCCGCTGGCCGGCTCGTCGAGCAGCAGCAGCTCCGGTTCGCTCACCAGCGCGCGTGCCAGCGCCACCCGCTTGCGTACGGCGTACGGCAGGCTGTCCGGCAGCCGGTCGGCGAACTGCGCTGCGCCGAGCTCGTCCAGCACCGCCATCGCGCGCTCGCGGAGTGCGCGACCCTCCCGGTGCGCGCGGGGGAGTCCGAGGAGGGCGGATCCGAAGCCTGTCCGGGCGTGCCGCTGGGCGCCGACGGCGACGTTCTCCAGCACCGTCATCCGGCCGAACAGACCCAGTCCCTGCAGTGTCCTGGCGATCCCCAGCTCGGCCAGCCGGCGAGGGCGCAGCCGGGTCAGCGGCTCGCCACGCCACCGGATCGTCCCGGTGTCCGGGGTGACGAAACCGCAGGCGACGTTGAACAGCGTGGTCTTGCCGGCGCCGTTCGGACCGATGATGCCCAGCACCTGCTGCTGCCGGAGGTCCAGCGACACATCCGACAGCGCCACCAGCCCCCCGAAGGTGACCCGGACATCAGCCATCGAGAAGACCGGGTCTGGCAACGCAGGGGGCACGCGCTCTCCTTCCAGGGTCTCGGCTGTGGTCTACCTCACCTTGGGCGCTGTGCACCGAAAGATAAATGGGCGCTGCGCACAAATCCCGTCGTGCGGCACGCCAGATGAACCGGGCGACCCTCTGGCAAATCTGTGCGCACCGTGCAACCCTGCGGACGTGCCGGACCGTCGGCAGCGCGTCGCGAGCATCCCCTCGCCGCCCGATCTGGGCCCCGAGCGGGAGCGGCAGCTCGCGGCCGCGTGGGCTTCGATGCTGGGCCGCACGGACGCGATCGCCGACGACCTGGCGCTCAACCTGCTCGCGCACGAACCGGTCTACGCCGAGGCGGGACAGGAGATGCAGGCCGAGCTGCGCGCATCATGCCGTGAGCACATCGCACGTGGGGTGCGCACCATGGCCGGGCTGGCCGAGCCCGGGAAGGAACCGGTGCACGTCTGGCGCGAGACCGGGCGCCGGCGCGCACGGCAGGGCATCCCGATGGATGTCGTCCTGCGTGCCTACAGCATCGGCTCGCGGGCGTTGTGGGAGGGACTGCTGGATCGCTGCCGGCAGGGTGACATCGAGGTCGACGAGCACATGCTCGTACTGGCCGGCCAGACCATCTGGAGGTCGATGGATGTGCAGACCGCCACGCTGGTGGAGTCGTACCGGCGTGAGCATGCGCGTCTGCAGCTGCGCGACCTGCAGCGTCAGCACAGCCTGCTCGACGGGTTGGTGGAGGGACGCGGCGCCGATCCGGCGTTCGCGCAGGAGGTGGCCGACGGCCTCGGGCTCCCCGCCGACGAAGCCCTCGGCTGCGTGGTGGCTCCGATCGACGATGCCATGGTGGAACCGCTGCACACCGCCGACGACCGGCTCGAGCGCAGTGGGATCGCCTCGCACTGGCATGTGCGCGCAGGCACGTTCTTCGGTGTCGTCGGCCTCGGGGACCGGCCGCTTCGACAGCTCGCTGAGATCCTCGAGCCCGGTCTGAACGGCCGGGTGGGTCTCGCACGGGTTCCGGAGGGACCCGCCGGCTTCGCCCAGGCGTATCGCCTTGCCTCCCGTGCTGCCTGCACGTTGCCCGAGGGATGCCGCCGTCTGGTCACGCTGGAGAGCCGGCTCCCCGAGGTGCTCCTCGCGGACAGTCCTGAGATCGTGCCCACTCTGGTGCAGGAGACCCTGGGGCCGGTACTCGCCCTACCCCCTCAGCAGTCGGCGCTGCTGCTCGACACGCTGGCGGCCCTGCTGGCCCACGACGGCTCGCCGACGCACGCGGCGACGCAGCTGTACTGCCACCGCAACACGGTGATCTACCGGTTGCACCGCATCGAGGCGCTGACCGGCCGCCGGCTCACCGACTACCGCGACAAGCTGTTGCTGTCCCTCGGGCTGCTCGCGACGGGGCGGACGTTTTAGGGTCAGGAGACTCTGACGACGACCACGTTGGACGTCTCGCCGCTCGCGGTGTCCAGAGCACGCAGACGGTTCGCGCCCGGTTGCCCCAGCTCGACGTACGTGCTGAAGGTGCCGCCCTCGACGCTGGCCGACGTCGGGAACGGCGACCACGAACCCCCCTCGCGGCGCTGGATCTGGAGTGAGGTGCCGTTGCCACCTCGATAACGGCCGCGCAGGTTCACCCGCTCATAGCTGCTGACGGTGGTCGCACTCGCCCGCAGCGAGATCGGGGTGTCCGGCTTGGGCGACTTGGACCTGGTCGGGGTGGACTTCGTCGGGCTCGGTGACGGTGACTCGGGGGTGGACGCTGGTGTCTGTGGTGTCTCCGTGGGCTTGAGGACGGGCGTCGGCAGGCTGTCCTCGACCGCCTCGTCGTCGGGGGTCGGGCTGGTCGTGGGAGTCGAGGCCGGAAGCACACCGGTCACCCGGATGGCCGCGGAGGTGAGACCGCCGATGACGAGGCCGATGACGACCGCCACTCCCACGACCATCAGGACGGCCCTGAGCGCCCGGCGGCGGAAGTCATCCTGGTCAGGCGGCACTGGGGCTTCGTCTCCTCGGGGGTTCGGTGACCGGCGGGGCCCATCCTGCCAGGTTTGGCCGCGTCTGCCCCAGTCGGTGGGCAAAACCGACACGCCGGGACGAATGTGACCGGGGGTCGTGCTGGTGTGCATGTGGTCAGTGGTGCACAATAGGGAACCGAACTGTCACGACGGACTGCTCCGCCGCAGTCGAGGCCGCTGGGGAAGGCGAACCTCGAGCCTTGGAGGAGGGGTCCTGGTGACCAGTCGTGTGGCAACTCGGGGTGTGCTCTATGTGCACTCCGCACCGTCGGCTCTCTGCCCGCACGTCGAGTGGGCGGCGGCCGGCGTTTTCGGTACGCCCGTGAGCCTTTCCTGGATCCCGCAGCCCGCCGCCGCAGGCACCTACCGGGCGGAGTTCTCCTGGCGGGCGGACGCGGGTACGGCGGCCAAGGTCGCGTCCGCGCTGCGTGGCTGGAAGCAGCTGCGGTTCGAGGTCACCGAGGAACCCAGCCTCGGCAACGAGGGCGCTCGGTACTCCTACACACCCGAGCTCGGTGTCTTCCACGCGGTGACGGGCGTGCACGGCGACGTCATGATCCCCGAGGACCGCCTCAGGGCCGCCGCGTCCGCGGCCGCCCTCGGTGAGACGACGCTCGAGCTCGAGGTCGAGCAGCTGCTCGGCAAACCCTGGGACGACGAGCTCGAGACGTTCCGGCATGCCGGCGAGGGCGCTCCGGTCCGCTGGCTGCACCAGGTGGTCTGAGCACCTCTTCGCCCGTTCTGCTGCGCGGGATCGAGGCCTGCGCAGACGATTGACCCGTGAAGGCTCGGGTCCCGCTGGTCACGGTCG
>JBOHDD010000205.1:0-2272 GCA_050699155.1 Nocardioidaceae bacterium | reverse complement strand
GGCCAGCACGCGGGCCCCTCGCGCAGCGGCCAGGCCGGCCAGCAGCGCGGACTTGCCACCGGGCCCGGCACAGAGGTCGAGCCAGTCCTCGTCCGATCCGTCGACGCGTGCCGCGGCCAAAGCGTGTGCGACCAGCTGGGAGCCCTCGTCCTGGACACCGACCCGACCCTCCCGGACGGCCGCGAGGCCTCCCGGGTCACCACCGGCCCAATAGGCGGAGTACGACGCCCAGCGGCCAGGCTCCGCACCGGCGTCGACCAGCTCGGCCACCGTCGCGCGTCCCGGCCGGGCCACCAACGTCACCCTCGGCGCCTCGTTGTCCGCGGTCAGCATGGCCTCGACCTCGGCCAGGTCGCCGTCGAACGCGTCGGCCAGGGCGGTCACCATCCACACCGGGTGCGAGTGCACCGTCGCCAGGTGCTCGACCATCGTGGAGTCCGTGCGCGGGGGCGCCACCTTCTCCATCCAGGAGGTCAGCCGGATCCGGCCGATCCGGCGCAGGACGGCGTTGACCATCCGCACGGGACGCTCACCCACGTTGGCCCGGGTCAGCTCCACCGTCGTCGCGACGGCCGCATGGGCAGGCACCCGCATGGACAGCAGCTGATGTGCACCGAGCCGCAGCAGGTCGCGGACCGGTGGCTCCACCGGATGCTGCAGCAGCGAGTCGATGACCGGGTCGTAGCTGCCCTGTCGGCGGATCGTGCCGTGGGTCAGCTCGGTGGCGAAGGCGGCGTCCCGCCCGGTGATCTGCCGCTCCCGGAGCAGGGAGGGCAGGGTGAGGTTCACGTAGGCATCGCGCTCGTGCACAGCGCGCAGGACGTCGTAGGCCACCTGCCGGGGCTGGTCCACCCGCGAGCCGGTCGTCATCGCGACGCCTCGTCGGCGACCTCGGTCATCGACTCCCCGGGTTCCGGTCGCACGCCGCGGGCCCAGTCGTCCGCCGACATCGGGCGCTTGCCCGGCGCCTGGACCTGCCCCAGCTCCAGCGCGTGGTCGGCGGCTCCCACCAGGACCTCGTGCGTGCCTGCGGACACCTCGCCCGGCTCCAAGGTGGTGACGTCGGGGCGCAACCGCAGCGGTCCGAGCTTGAGCCGGCCGCCGCGGAAGGTCGTCCAGGCGCCGGGCTGGGGAGTGCAGGCCCGCACCCGTCGATCGGTCGCCAGGGCCGGTGCGCTCCAGCGGACTCGTGCGTCCTCGACGGTCACCTTGGGCGCCAGCGAGACGCCCTCCTCCGGCTGGGGTCGAGCGTGCAGGGAGCCCGCGGCGATCCCGTCGAGCGTGGCGAGCAGCAGGTCGGCGCCGTGCTCGGCCAACCGGTCGAGCAGCGCGCCGGCGGTGTCGTCCTCACGTACCTCCTCGGTGAGTACGCCGTACACCGGGCCGGCGTCGAGCTCGGGCACCAGCCGGAAGGTGGTGGCGCCGGTCGCCGCGTCCCCGTGCAGCAGGGTGTGCTGCACGGGTGCGGCGCCTCGCCAGGCGGGAAGCAGAGAGAAGTGCAGGTTGACCCAGCCGTGCTCGGGGACCTCGAGCGCGGCGGGCGGCACCAGAGCGCCGTAGGCGACCACCGGCACACAGTCCGGTGCGAGCACACGCAGCCTGGCCAGGAAGTCGGGGTCCTTGGGCCTCGGCGGCTTGAGCACCTCGATGCCGGCCTCGGCGGCGAGCTCGGCCACCGGCGAGGGTGACACTCTGCGCCCCCTGCCGGAGCGCGCATCGGGACGGCTGACCACTGCCACCACCTCGTGTGAGGAGGTCATCACCGCGCGTAGGGACGGCAGCGCGACCGCAGGCGTGCCGGCGAACACCAACCGCATCCTCAGAGTCCCAGGCCGAAGGTGCTGTGCGGGGAGAGCCTGACCGTTGGCGTGGTGCCGCCGTTCCAGTCGGCCTCGCGGATCGCCTTCATCGCGGCCCGCCGCGTCTCACGGTCGAGCCGGTCCACGAACAGGACGCCGTCGAGATGGTCGGTCTCGTGCTGGATGCATCGCGCGAGCATCTCCGAGCCCTCGATCAGGACGGGCTCGCCGTACATGTTCATCCCGCGGGCGACCACCCGCAGTGCCCGCCGGCAGTCGAACGTCAGGCCGGGGATGGACAGACAGCCCTCCTCGCCGGACTGGGTCTCCTCGGACAGGTCGAGCACGGGGTTGACCAGATGACCCAGCTCCTCGTCGACCCACCAGGTGAAGACCCGCAGGCTGACACCGATCTGCGGCGCAGCCAGCCCCGCGCCCGGCGCCTCCTGCATCGTGTCGGTGAGGTCCTGCAC
>JBOHDD010000204.1:0-4236 GCA_050699155.1 Nocardioidaceae bacterium | reverse complement strand
GCGGTGGCGCTGACCTGGACCCCCTGGACTTTGCACATGCACTAAGTTAAGCCTGCCCAGGCCATCGGGGTGGTCGTTTTTCGACAAATGCCTGCACCCCCTCGCGTCGGTCGGGCGAGAATGCGGTGCCGGCTCGACCACGCCGTCGTCGTGAGGGTCGAGACGCACACCGGCGAGCTCGTCAGTCATGCACCGGACGCTACGACGGTCACGACCACCGGCGCCGCACGGCCACCGGCTCCACCGACCCGAAGCCGCGCAGGGGACGTGCGGTGAGGGTGCGCACCTCGAACCGGTCCCGGGGGAGCCGCCGAGCGGTGCCACCGTCGATGATCACCCGGTTGCGGCGCGCGACCGAGGTGAGCCGGGACGCCATGTTGACCGGAGACCCGAAGACGTCACCGAGGCGGGTGACCACCGGTCCGCTGGCCAGGCCGACGCGCACGTCCGGCAGCTCGTCCTCCCGGGCGATCGCCTCCACGATCTGCAGCGCGGTCTCGACTCCCGCCGTGGCGTTCTCGGTGACGAACAGCACCGAGTCGCCCAGCGTCTTGATCACCCGCCCGCCGAGCCCGGCGACGATGTCGGCGGCCCTGGACTCGAACGTCTCGACCAGGTCGCCGAGGGTGTCCTGGTCGAGGCCGTTGGACATCTGCGTGAAGGACACCAGGTCGGCGAACCCGACCGTGACATGCACGGTCATCAGGTCTTCCTCGGCGGCGCCGAGAGCCTCGACCCGCCCGACCGCGGCGGCGAGGTGTCGCCGCCATGCGTAGACCAGCAGCCGCTCGAAGGCGGGCTCGACCTCGTCGGCGATCTGCAGCGCGGTCAGCAGCCGGCTGCCCCGCGCGTCCTCACCGGCCTCGACGTCCTCGACCCGTTCCGCCAGGGTGATGACCTGCCAGTCCGCGAGCCGTGCGACCGTGTGACCGACGGCGCGGGTGAGCCTGACGGCCGTGTCGAAGTCGACGACCTTCGACTCGACGAGCCGGGCGATCAGCGCCAGCGCGTCGAGGTCGGCGTCGGTGAACGCCGCGTCCTCACCCGCGTCCGGGAAGCCCAGCGCACGCCACAGCCGGCGGGCGTCACCCAGGCTGACCCCGGCCGAACCGGCCACCTCCACGCTGGTGTGACGTGGTGTGTCCCCGAGCAGGGCGCGCTCGAGGTCGTCGCGTCCGACCGACGGCTTGGGCCCGGGTGCGGAGTCGGTCACCGGCCCCCCATCAACAGCTCGGTCATCGCCAGGTGCAGCTCCTCGACAGCGGGCACGTCGGGGAGCACGACCTGGCCGCGCTCGCTCGCGGCGGAGATCACCAGAGTGCCGCAGCCGAGCACGCGGTCCACCAGGCCGTGCTCATAGGAGACGTCGTTGATCCGGTGCAGCGGGATGTCGTGGCCCACGCGGGTGACGACGCCGCTGCGGGTGATCAGCCGACGGTCGGTGACGGTGTACGACGTACTCAGCCAGTTGACGAACGGCCAGACGACCCATGCCAGGATGGCCGCGCCCGCGAGCCCCATGACGAGCCAGACCAGCAACGGCGGGTCCTGCGGCAGCAACCCGGCCACGATCCCGGCGACCCCACAGATCACGATCAGCAGCAGCGCGGGAACCAGCAGCGCCTTGACGTGGGTGCGCGTGCTCGTCACGACCTGCTCGCCCTCGGCGAGCAGCCTCTGCGAGATCCCCATGGCGCCTCCTCGTTCGCGTGCTCTCAGCGTACGTGGACGACGTCCCCGGCGCTCACGGTCTCCTCGCCGTGGTCCGTGCGCACGACCAGCCTCCCGTCGCCGTCGAGCCGGACCGCCCGTCCGGCGACGGTGACACCGGTGGGCAGCAGCACCCGGACCCGGCGCCCCAACGTGGAACAGCGTCGTTCGTACGACTCCGCGATCCCCAGAGCAGGGTCGCCCGCGCCCGCGACCCAGGCACGGAAGAGCTGCTCGAACACCCGCAGGACCTCCCTCAGCACGACGGTCCGGTCGGTTGTCCGTGCACCCTCCAGCAGCAGCGACGTCGCCTCGTCGGTCGGCCGCTCGTCCTCACGCAGGGTCGCGTTGACGCCGATGCCGACCACCACCTTCGATCCGGTGGGTGTCTCGACACGCTCGGTGAGGATGCCGGCGAGCTTGCGATCCTCGACGATCAGGTCGTTCGGCCACTTGAGGGTCGCGGCGACGTCGGTCGTACGGCGTACCCCTTCGGCGACGGCGAGCCCGGCCAGCAGGGTGATCCACGGCCAGCGGTCCGCGGGCACATCCAGCGGGTCGACCAGCAGGGACATCGTCAGCCCGGAGCGGGGCGGCGACGTCCACTCCCGGTCGAGGCGTCCTCGGCCGCCGGTCTGGTGCTCGGCCACCAAGACCGTGCCCGCCTCCGCACCCCTGCGGGCGCGCTCGGCCAGGTCGGTGTTGGTCGACTCGGTCTCCGTGACGACGACCACATCCCGCCACCACGAGTCCGGTGCGGTGAGCGCGCGGTTCAGCGCCGCCACGTCGAGCGGCGGGCGGTCCAGGTCGCTGTACGGCGAGTCCATGGCGGAAAGGCTACGACTAGTCTGACGCCGTGACTGAGCAAGCAGCGACGACATCCGGGCCGGCGTACGACATCCACACCACGGCGGGCAAGATCGCCGATCTCGACGCCCGGATCGAGGAGGCGGTGCATGCGGGGTCGGCACGCGCGGTGGAGAAGCAGCACGCGAAGGGCAAGCTGACCGCCCGTGAGCGGGTGGAGCAGCTGCTGGACGAGGGCTCGTTCGTGGAGATCGACGAGCTCGCCCGGCACCGCTCGACGGCCTTCGGGCTGCAGGAGCGCCGCCCGTACGGCGACGGCGTGGTCACCGGCTGGGGTGAGATCGACGGCCGCCCGGTGTGCGTCTTCGCGCAGGACTTCATCGTGTTCGGCGGGTCCCTTGGTGAGGTGTACGGCGAGAAGATCTGCAAGGTCATGGACCTGGCGATGAGGACCGGGTGCCCGGTGGTCGGGATCAACGAGGGCGCCGGCGCCCGCATCCAGGAGGGCGTGGTCTCGCTGGGTCTCTACGGCGAGATCTTCCGTCGCAACGTGCACGCGTCCGGTGTGATCCCGCAGGTCAGCCTGATCATGGGCACCTGCGCCGGCGGGCATGTGTACTCTCCCGCGGTCACCGACTTCACCGTGATGGTGGACCAGACGTCGCACATGTTCATCACCGGACCCGACGTGATCAAGACCGTGACGGGTGAGGAGGTCAGCTTCGAGGAGCTCGGGGGCGCGCGTGCACACAACACCAAGAGCGGCAACGCGCACTACATGGGCGCCGACGAGGACGACGCGCTGGAGTACGTCAAGGCGCTGCTGTCGTACCTGCCGCAGAACAACCTCGAGGACCCGCCCGCCTTCCACGACCCTGCGGAGATGGAGGTCACCGACGACGACCGGGCGCTGGATGCGCTGATCCCGGACTCGCCGAACCAGCCCTACGACATGCACACCGCGATCGAGGGGGTGCTCGACGACGGCGACTTCCTCGAGGTGCAGCAGCTGTACGCGCCCAACATCGTCGTCGGGTTCGGGCGCGTGGAGGGCCGCTCGGTCGGTGTCGTGGCCAACCAGCCGATGCAGTTCGCCGGCACCCTGGACATCGGCGCATCGGAGAAGGCGGCGCGGTTCGTGCGCACCTGCGACGCGTTCAACATCCCGGTGCTGACGTTCGTCGACGTACCCGGTTTCCTGCCCGGCACTGACCAGGAGTGGGACGGCATCATCCGCCGCGGAGCGAAGCTGATCTACGCCTACGCCGAGGCCACCGTGCCGCTGGTCACCGTGATCACGCGCAAGGCCTACGGCGGCGCGTACGACGTGATGGGCTCCAAGCACCTCGGCGCCGACATCAACATCGCCTGGCCGACGGCGCAGATCGCGGTCACCGGGGCCCAGGGCGCGGTGAGCATCCTCTACCGCAAGGAGCTCAAGGGCCTCGAGGGCGACGAGCTGGAGACGCGCCGGGCGGAGCTGCAGACGGAGTACGAGGACACCCTCTGCAACCCCTACATCGCGGCCGACCGCGGCTACATCGACGGCGTCATCCCGCCGTCGCACACCCGCGGCTACGTCGGGCGGGCCCTGCGTTCGCTGGCGACCAAGCGCGAGGCGTCCCCGGCCCGCAAGCATGGGAACATCCCGCTGTGACCGAGCCGACGGGCGACTCCGCCCCTGAGGAGCGCCGGGCGCTGTTCCGGGTGGTCCGCGGG
>JBOHDD010000203.1:0-4045 GCA_050699155.1 Nocardioidaceae bacterium | reverse complement strand
GTGCTGTCCACACTGCGTGCGCGGATCCGCGCCGGCGCAGCACCGAGCCGCCCGGTGGTGCTCTGCTTCACCGCCGACGAGGAGGCGGGCGGCAGGAAGGGCGCTGGCTGGTTGGCCGAGCACCATCCGGAGACGCTCGAGGGCTGCACGGAGGCAATCGGCGAGGTAGGCGGCTTCAGCGCGACCATCAACGAGCAGCGGATCTACCTCGTGGAGAGCGCGGAGAAGGGCATCGAGTGGATGCGGCTTCATGCCACGGGCAACGCCGGTCACGGCTCGATGCGGCACCTGGACAACGCCGTCACCGCGCTGGCGGAGGCGGTGGGGCGGCTCGGAGCGTACGAGTGGCCGACGCATGTGCGTCCGGCGATGGCCGAGATGCTGAAGATCGTGGCCGACCTCGTGGGGGAGGAGTACGACGAGCAGCACCCCGAGCCGCTGATCCGGCACTTCGGCTCCGCAGCACGGATGATGGAC
This sequence comes from Nocardioidaceae bacterium, assembly GCA_050699155.1. Classification (GTDB taxonomy): domain Bacteria; phylum Actinomycetota; class Actinomycetes; order Propionibacteriales; family Nocardioidaceae; genus JBOHDD01. Next base: position 3,568 of record JBOHDD010000203.1, on the reverse strand, counting down.
GCCGTCGTGCGCAACACCACCAACCCGACGATGCTGGAGGCGGGCTACAAGCTCAACGTCATCCCCGGCGAGGCCGTCGCGCACGTGGACGGGCGTTTCCTGCCCGGCTTCGAGGACGAGTTCTACGCCACGGTCGACGAGCTGCTCGGTGACCGGGTGGCGCGCGAGGCCGTCCACAGCGACATCGCGTTCGAGACGTCGTTCGACGGCGTGCTCGTCGACGCCATGCGCGAGTCCCTGCTCGCCGAGGACCCCGACGGCGTGGTCGCGCCGTTCCTGATGAGCGGCGGCACCGACGGCAAGTGGTGGCACAAAAGGGGCATCCGCTGTTTTGGCTTCACGCCGTTGCGGCTGCCGCCGGACCTCGACTTCACCGCGCTCTTCCATGGGGTGGACGAGCGGGTGCCCGTCGACGCCCTGGAGTTCGGCGCCCGCGTCTTCGACCGGTTCCTCGACCGCGCCTGACGACGTCAGAGGGTGCGCCGCACGCGGATGATCCGGCGGCGCAGCACGACCCGCCGGGTGCCGTCGGTGAAGAGGTGGAGACGGTCGAGCTCCCAGCCGCCGTACTCCGCCTCCTCGCTCAGCAGGCGGCGGACCGCAGAGCGCCCCATCGTGCGGGGCACCAGCAGCCGGCGGAACTCGAAGTCCATCGACGCACCCCCTAGCGCTCCGGGTAGCCGACGTCGATCTCGGAGACGTCGTCGAGCGCCTCGAGGATCTCGCGTGGCAGGGTGACGTCCTCGGCCGAGAGCGCGCCGCGCAGCTGGGCCGCCGTACGCGCTCCCAGGACCGGCGCGGTGACGCCGGGCCGGTCCCGCAGCCAGGCAAGGGACACCTCGATCGGGGAGAGCCCTAGACCGTCGGCTGCCTTGCAGACCGCCTCGACGACCTGTGCGGAGTCGGAGTCGAGGTAGGGGTCGACGAACGCACCGAGGTGTGGCGAGGCCGCGCGGGAGTCCGCCGGGGTGGCTGTGCGGTACTTGCCGGTGAGGACGCCTCTCCCGAGCGGCGACCAGGCCAGCACTCCCAACCCCAGTGCGGTCGCGGCGGGCACCACCTCGCGCTCGATCGCCCGGTTGAGCAGGGAGTACTCCACCTGCGTCGACGACAGCGGCGTGCGACCGGGCCACGCCCGCTGCCAGGTCGCGGCCTGCGCCGTCTGCCAGCCGGAGAAGTTGGAGACCCCCACGTAGCGCGCCCGCCCAGACGAGACGGCCGCGTCGAGGGCGCTCAGCGTCTCCTCCAGGGGTACGTCGTCCACCCACAGCTGGACCTGCCACAGGTCGACATGGTCGATGCCGAGCCGCTCCAGCGAACGGTCCAGTGCCGAGAGCATCGCCGAGCGTGATGTGTCGCGTACGCGGCGCTTGTCGCCGGCGACGATGCCGGCCTTGGTCGCGATCACCACGTCGTCGCGCGACACGGTGTCACGCAGCAGCTCACCGATCATCGCCTCGCTGTTGCCGTTGCCGTACGACGCGGCGGTGTCCAGCAGGGTCCCGCCGGCATCGACGAACGCGGCCAGCTGGTCACGGGCTTCGTACTCGTCGGTGTCCTGTCCCCACGACCATGTGCCGAGGGCGAACCGTGACACTGCCAACCCGGTCCGGCCGAGCAATCGCCGCTGCATGACCAGAGGCTAGTCGAGGTACGGGAGTGCGGTGCTAATAGGCTCACCGGGGCGGACTCGAGAAGGGCGGCGATCGCATGCGTCTTGGCATCAACCTGGGGTACGTCGTGGGCGGCGGCGTGCACGACTACGCGGCTCTGGCACAGGAGGCGGACCGGCTGGGCTACTCGGTGGCCTGGGCGGCGGAGGCCTACGGGTCGGACAGCCCGACCGTGCTGAGCTGGGTCGCGGCCCAGACCTCGCGGATCGACATCGGCAGTGCCGTGATGCAGATCCCGGCCCGCACGCCTGCGATGACCGCGATGACCGCGGCCACGCTGGACATGCTCTCCGAGGGCCGCTTCCGGCTCGGGGTCGGAGTGTCGGGGCCACAGGTCTCCGAGGGCTGGCACGGGGTCCGCTTCGACCGACCGCTCGCGCGCACCCGCGAGTACGTCGACATCGTCCGGATGGCGCTGGAGCGCCAGACCGTCGCCTACGAGGGCCGGCACTTCACCCTGCCGCTGCCGGACGGGCCGGGCAAGGCGCTGAAGATGAGCGTGCATCCCGTCCGTGACCGCATCCCGATCTACCTGGCGGCCGTCGGACCGAAGAACCTCGAGCTGGCCGGTGAGATCTCCGACGGCTGGCTGGCGATCTTCTTCTCACCCGAGCACGCCCAGGAGCTGCTCGGGCACATCGACGCCGGTCTGGCGTCGGCCGGGCGCCGACGAGAGACCTTCGACGTGGCCGCGACCGTGCCGGTGGTGGTCGGCGACGACCTCGAGGCCTGCGCCGAGCCGCTGCGCGCCTACGCGGCCTTGTACGTCGGCGGGATGGGCAGCCGCGAGAAGAACTTCTACAACCAGCTCGCCCGCCGGATGGGGTTCGAGGACGACGCGCGCAGAGTGCAGGACCTGTACCTGGACAGGAGACACCGGGAGGCGATGGCGGCCGTACCTCTCGACTTCATCGACCAGACGTCCCTGATCGGGCCCAAGAAGCGCATAGCCGAACGGCTGCACGCCTACCACGAGGCGGGTGTGACGACCCTGAACGTGTCGACGTTCGACGCGACGGGTGAGGGCCGGGCAAACGTGCTGCGCACGCTGGCCGAGGCACTCGACGAGTCGGGCCTGGGGGAGTAGGGGTTCGTGGACCTGCTCAAGGCCGTCTTCCTGGGTCTGCTGCAGGGGCTGACGGAGTTCCTCCCGATCTCCAGCAGCGCCCACCTGCGGATCTTCCCGGAGCTCTTCGGATGGGAGGACCCCGGTGCGGCGTTCACCGCTGTCGTACAGATCGGCACCGAGGCCGCCGTGCTGATCTTCTTCTGGCGCGACATCTGGCGGATCGGCTCCACCTGGTGCCGGGCTCTGTTCGACCGCTCGCTGCGGGACCACCCTGACACCAGGATGGGGTGGTTCATCATCGTCGGCTCGGTGCCGATCGTGCTGCTGGGTGTGGCGTTCAAGGACGCCATCGAGAACGACCTCCGCAACCTTTGGATCATCGGGACCACCCTGGTCCTGCTCGGCGTCGTGCTCGCGGTCTCCGAGCGGGTGGGCCGCAAGACGCTGCCGATCGAGGAGCTCGGTATGCGCCATGCCGTGCTCCTCGGCCTGGCGCAGGCCGCGGCCCTGGTTCCGGGCGTCTCACGCTCCGGGGCAACGATCAGCATGGGCCTGTTTCTGGGTTACGAACGACGCGCGGCGACGCGGTACGCGTTCCTGCTGGCGGTCCCCGCTGTCGTCGGTGCCGGGTTGTTCGAGCTGCCGGAGATCCCGGGGGGCGAGAACGCCTACGGACCGCTGCCGACGCTGGTCGCAACTGTCGCCGCCTTCGTCGTCGGCTACGCCGCGATCGCGTGGCTGCTGCGCTACGTCAGCACCCACTCGTACGCACCGTTCGTGATCTACCGGATCGCCCTGGGGGGCCTCACACTGGCCCTGCTCGGCG
>JBOHDD010000202.1:0-7625 GCA_050699155.1 Nocardioidaceae bacterium | reverse complement strand
GGGGGTGCCGTCCTGGGGGCCGTCGAGGAGACCCGTGCGGTTGTCGGCCCAACGGTGCGCGTGCAGATGGAACGTGTGGAACGTGTTGCCGTGCCCGATCACGACGAACTCCGCGCGCTCGCCCTGGCGCGCCTCGAAGACGGGCGCGTCGGGTGCTGAGCGGTTGTTGATCGACATCTCGTTGAACACCACGGTGAACCGCCGGTCGGGCAGTACGTCACCCTTGCGGCGTACCACCAGCGCGCCGTAGAGGCCCTTCCGGATCCCCTCTGTCCCGTGCACGGTGCCCATCGCGTGGTCGTGGTAGTGCCAGTACCCGGCGGTGCCCTCGGCCCAGGTGCCGTCCGCGCGCCGATGCCGCACGTGGCTGCGCCAGACGTGGGTACGACGCTGACCGGGCGCGGTAGCCGAGTCGTTCAGCGGTGTGCCGTCGGAGTGCACGTCGTAGTCCACGCCGTGGGGGTGCAGCGACAACGTCTGGTCGGTGGTGTTCACCAGCTCGATCTCGAGGGTGTCGCCCTCCCACATCTCCAGCACGGGGCCGGGCACCGTCGCCTCACCGGGCGCCAGCCCGTAGCCGTACATCCCGCCGGGCAGCGCCTCCGCGTAGAGCGTGACCCGCCGGGTCTCACCGGCGGCCGCGGCGACCGGGGCCTCCCCCGGCGCCGCCCCGGCCACGGGGGCACCCGCGGCGGCCGCGACCTGGGCCATGGCAGTGGCCGCCCCCCCGGCGAGCACACTGCGCCGAGACAGCCGCCACCGGCCGTCGCCCGTCCTGGCCTGCCTGTCACTCATGGGTCTCCCATTCGGTCATCCGTCTCGGTCATCAACCGCCGGTCTGCGCTCGGCGGTCAGTCGGAGCGCAGGTCGACCATGCGCTGGTAGCTGCGGTCGGCCGCGCCCAGGGATCCGGGCGGGTTCGGCACGGCGCTCGGTCCGGTGTCCTGCTCCCACAGGTAGCCGTGTCGGCCGTGCCCCTCCAGCTCATCGAAGAACTCGTCGAACGGGATCTCGCCCTCGCCGAACTCGACGTCGCGGTAGGAGTTGCCCTGCTGGGGGTCGGGGTAGGGGACACCGTCCTTGACGTGGAACAGCGGGTACCGGTGCGGCTGCGCCCTGACGTAGTCCACGGGACGGAACCCGGGGTACTTCCGGGCTCCGCCGAATGCCCAGAGGATGTCCATCTCGAGGAACACCAGGTCGGGCTCGGTGTGCTCGAGGAACACGTCGTACAGCCGCACATCCGGCTGGTCGGTGGCGAAGCTGAACTCGATGGTGTGGTTGTGCTGGTACATCTTGATGCCCCGCGTGGCGGCCCGCGCCCCCCAGGTGTTGAACTCCGCAGCCGCGGCACGGTAGCCGTCGACGGTGCGGTCACCGGTCGGAGCCTGTGCGGTCCCGAGGTGGCTCATCCCCAACGTCTCCGCGATGTCGAGCTCCGCGTCGAGGTTGTCGCGGAAGTCGCCCAGCCCGCGATGGCTGCCTGCCGCCTTGAGCCCGTTGTCGTCGAGCAGACGCCTGATCTGTTCCGGGGTGATGGGACCGACGCTGCCCTGGGTGTAGCCCGCGAACTCGACCTCGCGGTAGCCGATGCGCGAGAGCTCCTCGAACACGACGGCGAAACCGAGCTCCGCGACCTTGTCCCTGACGCTGTAGAGCTGTATCCCGATCTGCCCTCTGGGGATGAGGCGGTCGCCCGAGGCGGTCTCGGCGGCGCGGGAGGGCAGCGGGCCGGCCATGGTCGCGGCGCCCACCGCGACCGTGGTTCCGGCGAGCCGGCGCAGGAACGCGCGGCGGTCGAGATCCTTCTTGCTCATGGTCTGTCCCTTCTCGGTCAGCAGCAGCACGGGCCGTCGGAGGATGGCTCCTCGTGCGGACACGCGGAGGTCAGCGGCGCGACGCGGATGTTGCGGAAGGTGATCACGTCGGTGGTGCCGTGGTTTTGGAGTCCGACGTATCCGCGGGGGTGTTGGCGTCCTGCGCCGCCGGGGTCGTCGGCGCGGGGTGGGGTGAAGGTGGCGTCGGGGTCGTTGAGGTACTCGTTGATCAGCTCGCCGTTGCGGTAGACGGAGTAGTGCTGGTCGACGACGCGGATCTCGTAGTCGTTCCAGGTGTCTTTGTCGGTGGGGTTGGCCTGGGTGAGGTCGACGCGGTCGAAACCGTAGATGGAGCCGCTCTTGTACTGGTCGCCGTCGGGGCGGTCGAGGATCTGGATCTCGTGTCCGTATTTGATGGCGACCCAGGCGGGGCGGTCCTCGTCGGGGTGTTGGTGGACGTGGGGGAAGCGGACGAAGACGCCGCTGTTGGTGTTGCCGTCTGCGGGGGCGTCGTCGCGCCATTGCAGTTTGAGGGAGAAGTCGCCGTAGTCGTGGGTGGGGTACCAGAGCATGCCGAGGCCGGGTTGGGGGTCGCTGGTGATGGTGCCGTCGGGGTTCAGGTGGAACCCGCCGTCACCGACGTGTTCCCACTGCGCGAACGACTCCTGCGACCCGTCGAAGATCCGCGCGTAGCCGGACATCTCCTCGGGCTTGCCAACCCCGGAGTGTGCCGCCGTCTCCACGATCGCGGTGTACTCCCCGTCGTCGATGACCCCTTGGTGATGCAGGTGGCGGGCCACCGCCTTGGCGTGCCTGACGAACCGGCCGTGGCTGGACCAGTCGCGTTCGTCCTCGATCAGGTTGTTGATCGTGCAGTCACCATCCACGACGCGGTTGGCTACGCCGCTGTCGACGGTGCCCAGCCACACGGTCGGTCTGGTGTCGGGCACCGGGCAGCCGTCCGGTCCGCTCGCGACCACGCTGAAGGTGCTCGACGCCGTACCCGAGGTGTTGCCGGCGTTGTCGGTGGCCCGGTAGGCGATGCTGTGGTCGCCGGGCTGGTTGACGGTGACGGGGTTGGTGTAGGACGTGTAGGCCGCGCCGTCGAGGGAGTACTCGACGGTGTCGACGCCGGAGTCGGTGTCGGTGGCGGTCAGGGTGACGGTGGCGGAGCCGATGTAGTCGCCGTTGGTGTTCTGTTCGCCGGTGACCTGGGCGGTCACGGTCGGTGGGGTGGTGTCCTGGGTGGGTGGTTCGACGACGGTGAAGGTTTCTGACTGTGGTGGGGAGGTGTTGCCGGCGTTGTCGGTGGCCCGGTAGGCGATGCTGTGGTCGCCGGGTTGGTTGACGGTGAGGGGGTTGGTGTAGGGCGTGTAGGCGGCGCCGTCGAGGGAGTACTCGACGGTGTCGACGCCGGAGTCGGTGTCGGTGGCGGTCAGGGTGACGGTGGCGGAGCCGATGTAGTCGCCGTTGGTGTTCTGCTGGCCGGTGACCTGGGCGGTCACGGTCGGTGGGGTGGTGTCGTCGGTGGGTGGTTCGACGACGGTGAAGGTCTCCGACTGCGGTGCGGAGGTGTTTCCGGCGTTGTCGGTGGCCCGGTAGGTCACCGTGTGCTGTCCGGGCTGGGTGATGGTCACCGGCTGGGTGTAGGTGCCGAACTCGATCCCGTCGAGGGAGTACTCGATCCGCTCGACTCCGGACTCGGTGTCGGCAGCGGTCAGGGTGACGGTGGCGGAGCCGACGTACGCCCCGGATGCGTCGCGTTCGCCGGTGACCTGGGCGGTCACGGTCGGTGGGGTGGTGTCCTGGGTGGGTGGTTCGACGACGGTGAAGGTTTCTGACTGTGGTGAGGAGGTGTTCCCCGCGTTGTCGGTGGCCCGGTAGGTCAGCGTGTGGTCGCCGGGTTGGTTGACCGTCACCGGCGCGGAGTAGTTCCCGTAGGGCTGGCCGTCGAGGGAGTACTCCACCTTGGACACGCCGGAGCCCGAGTCACTTGCGGACAGGGTCACGGTTGCCGAGCCGACATAGTCGCCGTTCTCGTCCTGGTCGCCCGAGACGGCTGCGGAGACGGTCGGGGCGGTGGCGTCGCCCCCTGCGTCGGTCACGACCAGCTCCCCCGTCATGGCTCCGTGACCGGGGATGCTGCAGAAGTAGCGGTAGGTGCCCGGCGTCAGCATCACGTCGACCTGGTGCCGGCCGCCGTTGCTGTCGTACGGGTCGGCCAGGATGTCGACGTCGACGTCGCTGTTGTAGCTCGGGTCGTTCGTCTCGAACGTCAGCGTGTGCTGCATCCCGGTCGTGTTGCCGGTGGCCGCGCTGTTCTCGAACACGATCGTGGTGTGGCCGGCGACGGCGGTCGTCGGTGCCGAGGCGTACTGGGTGAAGTCGTCCCCCGCGGTCCAGGTGAGCACCTGTGCCTGCGTCTGCCGCGCCTCGCCCCGCTGCGCCTCGCCCTGCCGTGCATCGCCCTGCTGCGGAACGCCCTGCTGCGGAACGATGGAGGGGCGGGCCAGGGCCGGAAACGCGACCAGACCCAGGGAGAGCACCAGCGTCACCGCGGACAGCATCACGATCAGCGGTGACGACAGGCCACGGGAGCCGGACCGGGCAGTTGTCTGCATGGGTGGTTCCTCTCTGGGTCCGCTGGTGCCGCCGGCGCGCTCGGCACCGGTGGCACCGGTGTCGCGTCAGAGCTCCCGGATACCGATGTTGTGGAAGGTGATCACGTCGGTGGTGCCGTTACGCAAGCCTTTCGTGTGGTCTCAGGCGACTTTCGATTGATATGACGAAACTTTCACCATGTATTACCAAAACTGTTCGGGATCCTAGGGCTGTGTGCGCCACACCACAAGACCTTCGTTCACTCCGTGTGCCTATTTCTGCACAACGGGTGACTCATTGCGGGCCGGTCGACATCGCTGTCCGGGCGCAGGGCTAGGCTGGCTCGGCCCCGCTCGCCGCACCCGCTGAAAGGCCCTTGTGACGAACGCTGGTCCCCCCGCCTCGGCCCGTCCCGCCTCCCACGCCGAGAGCCTCCCGCCGGCGTATCCGGACCGAGCGGCCTGGGGCACGGCGACCAGGCTTCGGGCGTGGCAGCAGCAGGCGCTCGAGGACTACCTGGATCGCTCACCGCGTGACTACCTGGCGGTCGCGACCCCGGGATCGGGCAAGACGACATTCGCCCTGCGGGTCGCCGCCGACCTGCTCTCCCGGCGTGTGGTCGAGCGCGTGATCGTGGTCGCACCGACCGAGCACCTGAAGGTGCAGTGGGCCGATGCGGCGGACCGGGCGGGGATCCCGATCGACCCGGCGTACACGGGGAAGAAGGGCAGGACCAGTCGCGACTACGTGGGCTTCGCGCTCACCTACGCCGGTGTCGGGGCGAACCCGCTCGCCTACCGGGTGCGCACCGAGCAGCACAAGACCCTGGTGGTCCTCGACGAGATCCACCACGCCGGTGACGCGCTCTCCTGGGGTGAGGCGGTGCGGGAGGCCTTCGAGCCCGCCACCCGGCGGCTCGCGCTCACGGGTACGCCGTTCCGGTCCGACACCAACCCGATCCCGTTCGTGACCTATGCCCCGGGAGCCGACGGGGTGCCGCGCAGTGTGGCGGACTACACCTACGGCTACGCCCATGCGCTGTCCGACGCGGTGGTGCGGCCGGTGCTGTTCATGGCGTACTCGGGTGAGATGAGGTGGCGTACCCGCGCCGGCGACGAGGTGGCCGCAGGGCTCGGTGAGCCCCTGACAAAGGACCTCACCGCACAGGCGCTGCGCACTGCGCTGGCACCCGAGGGTGCCTGGATGCCCGCGGTGCTCGCGGCGGCCGACAGAAGACTCGCGGAGGTACGCCGGCACGTGCCCGACGCCGGCGGTTTGGTGATCGCCACCGACCGGGACAGTGCCCGTGCCTACGCCGGGCTGCTGGCCGAGGTCAGTGGAGAGAAGCCGGTGGTGGTGCTGTCCGACGAGAGGGCGGCCAGCCGCAGGATCGGCGAGTTCGCTCGTTCGGACTCGCGCTGGATGGTCGCCGTACGGATGGTCAGCGAAGGGGTGGACGTGCCCCGGCTCGCGGTGGGTGTGTACGCGACGACCACAGCGACACCGCTGTTCTTCGCGCAGGCGGTCGGCCGGTTCGTTCGCGCGCGTCGTCGAGGTGAGACGGCGTCGGTGTTTCTACCCAGTGTCGAGCCGCTGCTCGGCTATGCGTCGGAGATGGAGGTCGAGCGTGACCACGCGCTCGGGCGGACCGTCGACGACGAGGGTGACCTCTTCGCGGCCGAGGAGGACCTCGTCGCCGCGGCACAGGCCGAGCAGGACATGCCCGACGACGGGCAGATGTCCTTCGAGGCGGTCGAGAGCCAGGCGAGCTTCGACCGGGTCGTCTACGACGGTGGCGACTACGGCGTCGAGGGCGGTGCTCTTGTCGGCAGCGAGGAGGAGATGGACTTCATCGGCATTCCCGGTCTGCTCGAGCCGGAGCAGGTGCGCGACCTGCTGCGGCATCGGCAGGCCGAGCGTCTCGCCGAGAACCGGCGTCGCCGTGGGTCGACCGAGCCAGCCGCAGTGGCAGCGCAGGCCGCACTCGGAGAACCCCACGAGGAGCGCCCCGGCGCGCACGAGCGGGTAGGTGCACTGCGCCGCGAGCTCAACGGCCTGGTCGCCGCCTGGCACCATCGGACGGGGCAGCCGCACGGCACCATCCACAACGAGCTGCGGCGCTCGGGCGGTGGGCCGCCGTCGGCGCAGGCGACCGCCGACGAGCTGCGCGCACGCATCGACCTGATCCGTGGCTGGGCGATCGGCCGCCGCTGAACGCCGTACCGGCGGGGGTTGCGGCCAGAACGCGCCGTTCGGCGGGCAGATAGGGTGAGGCGCGTGCCGGCCGAAACATCGCAGACTCTCGACCGCGGCCTCCGCGTGCTGGAGCTGCTGGCCGCGCACCCGCGTGGGATGTCGATCACCGAGATCGCGGCGGGGCTGCGGGTGAACCGGACAGTCGTCTACCGGCTGGTCGCCACCCTGGAGCAGCACGCGCTGGCCCGTCGCGACGACAACGGTCGGGTCGAGCTCGGGCTGGCCGTGCTCAACCTGTCCCACGCCGTCCAGCCGATGCTGCGCGACATCGCGACGGGCACGCTGAGACGCCTGGCCGAGGACGTCGGCGCCACCGCCCACCTGACGGTCGCGGACGCCGGTGAGGCGCTCGCGATCGCCGTCGTCGAGCCGTCATGGACCGACTACCACGTCGGCTACCGCGTCGGTGCCCGGCATCCCCTCGACGTGGGTGCTGCCGGCAAGGCGATCCTGCTCGGGCGGGCGATCCACGCCGGCGCGAACGAGGGTGCCGAGGTGGTCGCAACCCAGGGGGAGCTCCAGCAGGGGGCTCTCGGGCTGTCGGCGCCGATCCTCGGCCTGCCCGGCATCGAGGCCTCCGTGGGAGTGGTCGCCCTGGGAAGTCTCGACCCCGAGCAGACCGGTCCGCGGGTCGCGACCGCCGCCCGTGAGATCGCGATGCGGTTCGCCTGACCTCAGATGGGCGGGCGACGCAGCAGCGGTGTCGCCTGGTCGAGCACCGACCGGTAGCGCTCGCGGGTCCTCCGGGCCGCTGCTTCTGTGGCGGGGTCGGGTTCGACCGTGTGCTGGGCCAGCCGCCAGTCGGGAGGCGCGCTGCTGCCGGCGAGCGTCCACGCCGCCTGCCGCGCTGCGCCGACGGCGACGTACTCACCGGGCTCGGGCACCGACAGCGGCAGGCCGAAAAGCGACGAGGCGATCTGCTGTACGGCGTGAGAGCGCGCGGCTCCGCCC
>JBOHDD010000201.1:0-5011 GCA_050699155.1 Nocardioidaceae bacterium | reverse complement strand
ACGGTGTTCACGATTCAGCCGGAGGGCTCTGCCTCACGCGTCACCTGGACGATGACCGGCAAGAAGACGCTGATGACGAAGGTGATGGGCATCGTCACGTCGATGGACAAGCTGCTGGGTCCGGACTTCGAGAAGGGCCTCACCCGGTTGAAGGCGTTGTCGGAGACACCCACCGACAAGCGATGAGTTCTCGCCGCGGAGACGGTCATCCGTTCACAGGCAGCGTCGTACCAGCGACCAGCAGCGCGAAAGGACCGACATCATGCAGAGCATCACTCCGTGTCTGTGGTTCGACACGGCGGCCGAGGAGGCTGCGGAGTTCTACACGTCGCTCTTCGAGGACTCCAAGATCCTGGCGGTCTCGCACTACGGCGAGGCGGGGCCAAGGCCCGTCGGCATGGTCATGACCGTCAACTTCACCCTCAAGGGGCAGGAGTACGTCGCCCTCAACGGCGGCCCCGAGTTCACCTTCACCGAGGCAGTGTCCTTGCAGGTCAACTGCGAGTCCCAGCAGGAGGTCGACAAGTACTGGGCGAGTCTCTCCGAAGGCGGGGAGGAGGGTCCGTGTGGCTGGGTGAAGGACAAGTACGGACTTTCCTGGCAGGTGGTGCCGACCATTCTCGACGAGCTGATCGCCGACCCCGACCGCGAGAAGTCGCAGCGGGTGATGGCCGCCATGCTCAAGATGGGGAAGATCGACGTCGAGGCGCTCCAGCGAGCGGCTGAGGGGTCCTGACCTCCAAACTCCCTGCGTCGGGCAACAGCGTCATCTCCGGCTCGTTGCCCGGCCCAAGGTCACATCGGGGCCGAGGGTCGACACGTATTAGGGTCGGTTACGTCGGCACGGTCATGGATCGAGGGAGGGGGCGGAGGTGGACCAGGGTGGTGGAGCGCTGACCAGTCGCGTCATGACCATCCCCAACATCCTCAGCTTCGTCCGCCTGGCGGGCGTCCCTCTGTTCCTGTGGCTTGTCCTGGGGCCGCATGCCGACGGCTGGGCGCTGGTGGTGCTGCTGGTTTCGGGTGTCACCGACTACCTCGACGGCAAGCTCGCCCGCACCCTCCACCAGACCACCAAGCTCGGCCAGGTGCTCGACCCCGTCGCGGATCGGCTCTACATCCTCGCCGTCGTGATCGGCCTGGCGATGCGCGACATCATCCCCTGGTGGCTGGCGGTCCTGCTTCCGTTGCGCGACGTGTTCCTCTGGGCCCTGGTGCCCTTCCTGCGCACCCGCGGTTACAGCGCGCTTCCCGTGCACTTCCTCGGCAAGGCGGCAACGGCCAACCTCCTGTACGCGTTCCCGCTGTTGTTGCTGGGGGAGGGTACCGGCGTACTCCCCACTCTGGCCGACGTGTTCGGTTGGGCGTTCGCGATCTGGGGCACTGGTCTCTACTGGTGGGCTGGCTTCCTCTACGCCTGGCAGGTGTACCGGCTGCTCGGAGACCGGCCCCGCTCGCGAGAAGGGACCTCGTGACGGAAGGAGGTGGGGGAGCATGACCGACCGGCCTCCCGTGTCCGGTCAACGTGCCGAGGCGTACGCCGAGCGCACGCCCGACGCCTCGATGTCGCTCCTCAACGACCTGCAGTCACGCACCCTGGACGAGGACTACGCACCCGCGGCCGCACGGCGTGCTCAGCACCCTGGAGCACACCGCCCCGGCAGCCTGTTCAGCATGGTCGTCGTGCTGGCCCTGTTCGGGCTGATGGTGGCCACCGCTGCGCTGCAGACGAACCGTGCGGCTCCGGCCGTACGCCAGGAGCGCGAACAGCTGATCGAGCGCATCGACCAGGAGAGCCAGGAGGTGGAGAGCCTCCGCGCCTCGGCGTCCTCGCTGGAGGGCGACGTCGCGCGGCTCGAGGACAGGCTGCTGTCGAGATCGCGGGCGGGCCAGGCGCTCCAGGGGCGGCTTCAACGACTGGGAGTGCTGTCCGGGACACAGCCGGTGACCGGTCCTGGCGTACTGATCACGGTCGACGACGCGCCCGACGCGGAGTCGGAGACGATGGGCCAGGTGCTCGACACCGACCTGCAGAAGTTGGTCAACGCACTCTGGGTGGCCGGCGCGGAGGCCATCTCGATCGACAACCAGCGCATCACCAGCCGTAGTGCGATCCGCGGCGCGGGCAGCGCCATCACGGTCAACTACCGCTCGCTGACCCGCCCGTACCTGGTCAGGGCCATCGGCAACCCGGATACGCTGCCGGCGCGGTTGCTCGAGACCGAGGGCGGCCGTGCATGGTTGGATCTGCAGGTGAACTTCGGCATCGAGTTCAGCACCGAGACCAGGAGGGTCATCACAGTGCCAGGAGGGGCACCATCCACGTCACGCTTCGCCGAGATCCCCCGAGGCGGGCGCCGATGATCGCGATCCTCGGGCTTCTGCTCGGCATCGGGGTCGGCCTGGTGGTCAGTCCCGAGGTCCCCCTGTGGGTGCAGCCCTACCTGCCCATCGCCGTGGTGGCGGCGCTCGACGCGGTCTTCGGTGCCTTGCGCGCGTTCTTCGACGGGATCTTCGACGACAAGGTCTTCACCATCTCGTTCTTCTCCAACGTGCTGATCGCCGCCCTGATCGTGTATGTCGGCGACAAGCTCGGTGTCGGGTCACAGCTGTCGACCGGCGTCATCGTCGTACTCGGCATCCGGATCTTCTCCAACGTCGCTGCCATCCGCAGGCACATCTTCCATGCCTGATCCTGCGGACGAGCACGACAACCAGGCCACCACGCGCGGGCCGGATCCGGGTCGTGCGCGCCTGCGCGAGGCTCTGCGCCCGCAGGTGTCGCGTGCTCAGGCGGTGGTCGGGATCCTGCTCGCGATCGTCGGCTTCCTCGCGATCGTGCAGATCCGGGACCAGGAGGCGGCTGGAGGGGAGTTCGCCGGTGCGCGGCGTGAAGACCTGCTCCAGCTGCTGGACCAGCTGGACTCGGCCGGGGCCCGTGCACGGGCCGAGGTCCAGGACCTGGAGGAGCGGCGGCGGGACCTGCGCTCGAGTGCGGACAGCCGGAGGTCGGCGATCGCCGAGGCACGCGACCAGGTGGAGATGCTGGGCCTGCTCGCGGGGACCGTGCCAGCACACGGGCGGGGCATCGTGGTCAGGATCGAGGACCCGCAGCACACGATCGGCACCAGCACCCTGCTGAACGCCATGGAAGAGCTGCGTGACGCCGGTGCGGAGGCGATCGAGATCAACAACTCGGTCCGCGTGGTGGCGCAGAGCGCCCTGGTGGACGTCGAGGGTGGCATCGAGGTGGACGGTCAGGCCATCCGACCGCCGTTCCTCGTGGAGGTGATCGGCGACTCACACACGCTGAGGGAGGCCGTGCTCTTCCCCGGCGGGCTGCAGGACGAGGTCGAGCGGCTGCAGGGCACCGTGAGCATCTCCGCGTCCGACGACGTCAGGGTGGAGTCGTTGTACTCTCGCCCAGCACCGGAGTTCGCGTCACCCGCACCGGACGACCAGGGTTGACACGACCGCCACCGCCCTCGAGACAGGAGATCCGCAGCCGTGTATCCAGACGACCTGAAGTACACCGCCGAGCACGAGTGGGTGCGCAGGCTCGACGCCGACGAAGCGGTCCGCATCGGCATCACGGACTTCGCGCAGGACGCGCTGGGCGACATCGTCTACGTCCAGCTCCCAGACGTCGGCGACGACCTCGAGTCCGGGTCTGCGATCGGAGAGCTGGAGTCGACCAAGAGCGTCTCCGACGTGTACGCCCCCGTCGCCGGCACCGTGCTGAGCCGCAACGAGGTGCTCGAGCAGACACCCGAGCTGGTCAACTCCGACCCCTATGGCGAGGGGTGGCTGCTCGAGATCCGGCCGTCCGACCCGTCGGCGCTGGAGGCGTTGCTGACCGCCGCCGACTACCGTGCCCAGGTCGAGTCCGGCTGAACCTGGACCTCAGGTTGACCCTGGAGCCAGGCGCGTCCTAGGTTGCACACGACTGTGAACCTCGACCTGGGTTTCAGGGTGGGGTAGAGGCTATGCGTCGCATCGACCATGGGCGAGGGAGGCTGGGAACATGCCGTTCTGCACCGAGTGCGGGCACGAGAACCCCGACACTGCGCGGTTCTGCAGCCAGTGCGGGCACCGGATCCAGCAGCCCACACCGCACGCCGAGCCTGCCGAGGAGTCGACGGCGAACATCTCGTTCCCGCAGACGACGGATGCCGAGGAGCGTGAGGCCGCGGACCTCAGTCCCGACGACGCCGCGGCGGTGGACGCCCTGCCTCCCGGAAGCGCCCTGCTCGTCGTGCAGCGCGGCCCCAGCGCGGGCTCCCGGTTTCTGCTCGATACCGACGAGGTCTCGGCGGGTCGCCACCCGGACAGCGACATCTTCCTCGACGATGTAACCGTGTCCCGTCGTCACGCCGCGTTCCGTCGTACGCCGGAGGGCTACCACGTCTCGGACGTGGGCAGCCTCAACGGCACGTACGTCAACCGCGACCGGATCGACGACATCCTGCTGACGGGTGGCGATGAGGTGCAGATCGGCAAGTACCGCCTGGTCTACTTCGCCGGCCCGCAGCATGCTGGAGGAGCCCGACGGTGACCTCGGCGGCCCCGCACCGGTCGCGGCTGAGCATCGGTGAGGTCCTCGACCGTCTGCGTGGAGACTTCCCCGAGGTGAGCATCTCCAAGATCCGCTACCTCGAGGCCGAGGGTCTGGTGGAGCCGGACCGTACGCCGGCGGGCTACCGCAAGTTCTCCCACGCCGACGTCGAGCGGCTGCGGTTCGTGCTCACGTGCCAGCGGGAGAAGTACCTTCCGCTGAAGGTGATCAAGGAGCACCTCGACGCGATCGACAGGGGCCTGGAGCCTCCGGAGCTGCCAGGGGGAGGCCCGCAGGTACCGCGCATGGTGCTGGCCGCCGACAACTCGCCGGACCCGGAGGCATTCCGTCCTGACGCCTCGGGACTGCGGCTGTCACGCAGGGAGCTGGCGGAGGCCGCCGACGTCGACGAGGAGCTCCTGGAGCAGCTGGAGAGCTTCGGGCTGATCCGCCCGC
>JBOHDD010000200.1:0-3627 GCA_050699155.1 Nocardioidaceae bacterium | reverse complement strand
GAGCGTGACAGGGTCGGCCTGGTGGGACACGTTGGTCGACGGGTCGACGATGTCGCCGACGATCTCGGGCTGCTCGGGGTCGGTGGTGTCCAGGACCAGCGTCTGCGAAAGTGCGGCGGAGTACGCGCGGGTGCCCGTGGCGTTGAACGTGACGTCGTGCGACTCCGAGCCCAGCGACGTCGGCACGAACGGGAGCGGAAGGTCCTGCACGTGCCGGGGTGACTCGGGGTCGGACACGTCGAAGATCGTGATCGTGGGAGAGGTGCTGTTGATCAGGTCGGAGTTGGAGTTGTAGAGGTAGTCGCCGCTCGGGTGGATCGTCATGTTGTGCGACCCCCGGGGCACCGGCGCGAAGCTCACCGTCCGCGGCTGCGTGGGCTCCGTCAGGTCGACGATGACCGTGCCCGATGCGTCCGGGCCGAGGCCGAGGTCGTGGGCGCACTGCGAGGCGGCACCGGTTTCGCCGAAGGTGCCGTCGGCGGTGTAGCTGGCGAGGACACGCTCGCCGTTCTTCCAGACCTGGATGTCGCCCTGGCTGATGTCGCAGTCGTAGACAGCGGCGATGCCTGGACTCGTGGGGTCGGTGATGTCGACGATCTGCAATCCCTTGCGAAGGGTGCCCGCCAGCGCGTACTCGCGCTCACCGACCTTCAGGAACTCGATGTCGGAGCCTGACTGCGCCTCGCCGGTGTCGTCGTACTGCAGGTTGGCGACCTGGCTCATGTGCGAACCCGCGCCGTTCTCAGCCACGGCGATGCCCCGGGTCGCGGTCGGAGTGTCGCCCACGCCGCCGCCTCCGCTCCCGCTGTTCCCGAGCGCGGGCAGCATGCCCAGCGGCAGCAGGGCGGCGGCCGCCAGGCCGGCTCCGGTGATCAGGCGGGACCGGTTTGCGAGTCCTTGCATGGCGTGTCAGCCCCTCTGTCGGTTACCGGACCAACGAGCGGGGCCGGTCGCCGGTTACGGCCGGCGTGACGCCACGGTCACAGCCGCTGCCATGCCTGCTGCAGCACGCTGCGCAGGATCTGCTCCATCTCGTCGAAGTGGTGCTTGTCGCAGATCAGCGGTGGCGCCAGCTGGATCACGGGGTCGCCTCGGTCGTCGGCCCGGCAGTAGAGCCCGGCGTCGAACAGAGCGCGCGACATGAACCCGCGCAGCAGGTGCTCGGACTCGGCCTCGGTGAAGGTGGCCTTGGTCGCCTTGTCCTTGACCAGCTCGATGCCGTAGAAGTAGCCGTCCCCGCGGACGTCCCCGACGATCGGCAGGTCGAGCAACCTCTCCAGCGTCGAGCGGAACGCGCCCTCGTTCTCGCGGACGTGGTCGTTGAGCCGCTCGCGCTCGAAGATGTCGAGGTTGGCCATCGCGACCGCGGCGGAAACCGGGTGGCCGCCGAAGGTGTAGCCGTGCGCGAACATCGCGCCCTCGGCGAGGAACGGCTCCATCAGCCGGTCGGTCGTGAGCATCGCGCCCAGCGGGGCGTAGCCGGAGGTGAGGCCCTTCGCGCAGGTGACGATGTCGGGCTGGTAGCCGTAGCGCTCCGCGCCGAACATGTGACCCAACCGGCCGAAGGCGCAGATCACCTCGTCGGAGACCAGCAGTACGTCGTACTCGTCGCAGATCTCGCGCACCCGGGCGAAGTACCCCGGTGGCGGCGGGAAGCAGCCGCCGGAGTTCTGGACCGGTTCGAGGAAGACCGCGGCCACGGTCTCCGGGCCCTCGTTCTCGATCGCGACCGCCACCTGGTCGGCGGCCCAGCGGCCGAAGGCCTCCGGGTCGTCGCCGTACAACGGCGCGCGGTAGATGTTGGTGTTGGGCACCCGGAACGTCGACGGGACCAGGGGCTCGAACGGTGCCTTCAGCCCGGGCAGGCCGGTGATCGACAGCGCTCCCTGGGTGGTGCCGTGGTAGGCGATGGCCCGGCTGACCACCTTGTGCTTCATCGGGCGGCCGGTCATCTTGAAGAACTGCTTGGCCAGCTTCCACGCGCTCTCCACGGCCTCGCCGCCGCCGGTGGTGAAGAACACCCGGTTGAGGTCACCGGGTGCGTGACCGGCCAGCCGGTCGGCGAGCTCGATCGCGGTCGGGTGGGCGTAGGACCACAGTGGGAAGAACGCCAGCTCCGATGCCTGCCGGGCGGCCGCCTCGGCCAGCTCTGCCCGACCGTGCCCGACCTGGGTCACGAACAGCCCCGCGAGCCCGTCGAGGAAGCGCCTGCCCCGTGCGTCGTAGACGTAGGCGCCCTCGCCGCGCACGATCACCGGGACCTCGACGTCGGGGCCGTAGTCGCCCATCTGGGTGAAGTGCATCCACAGGTGCTCGTGGGCGGACTTCTGCAACGTGTCCAGGTCGTGTACCGGGCGGGGGAGCGTCATGGTGGTCCTCACCAACCTCTGCCAGTGTGGTCGGGAGGGTCCTCCCGACAGAGGCCAGTGTGTCAAGAAACGCCCACGGCGACAAGTGAATCCGTGGGCCGTAAGGCAAGGGCATGGTGATGACGATGGGTCGTATGGCTTCATGCTACGGATTTCGTAGATGCGAGGGATTGGAGACATGAGCCGGTACGGCGCCCAGCACGGGCCGGACGTCACGTTCGTCGGCGTACCGCGGTGTGACCTCGAGGATCCGCCGTCGCTGGCCGGCGCCGATGTGGTGATCCTTGGTGCGCCGTTCGACGGTGGCACCTCCCACCGTCCGGGCACGCGGTTCGGGCCGATGGCGATGCGGCAGACGGACTACCTGCCGCAGGACGGGTCCCGTCCGCACCTCGCCCTGCGCGTCGATGCGCTGCGCGACCTGACCGTCCGGGACGCGGGCGACGTGGAGATGTACTCCGGTGACGTCGAGCGGTCCATCGCATCCCTGGAGGAGGCGGTCGCGACCGTGGCCGGGTCCGGTGCCGTCCCGGTGGTGCTGGGTGGCGACCACACGATCGCGCTGCCCGACGCACGCGGCCTCGCCCGGGTGCACGGCATGGGACGAGTCTCGCTGGTGCACTTCGACGCGCACGCCGACACCGGCGACGTCGCGTTCGGCTCGCTCTACGGTCATGGCCAGCCGATGCGCAGGCTGATCGAGTCCGGTGCCGTGCGCGGTGACCGCTTCCTGCAGATCGGTCTGCGCGGCTACTGGCCCGGCCCGCAGACGTTGTCCTGGATGGCCGAGCAACGGATGCGGTCCTACGAGATGACCGAGATCGGCGCGCGCGGTCTGGACACCTGTCTGACCGAGGCTTTCGGGATCGCGACGGACGAGTGCGAGGGGGTGTTCCTGTCGGTCGACGTCGATGTCTGCGACCCCGGACATGCTCCGGGAACCGGCACTCCCGAGCCGGGCGGTCTGTCGGCGCGGCAGCTGCTCGACGCCGTACGCCGGGTCTGCCTCGAGCTGCCGGTCGTCGGTATGGACGTCGTCGAGGTGTCTCCGCCGTACGACCATGCCGACATCACCGCCGCGCGCGGCAACCGGGTGGTGCTCGAGGCACTCAGTGCGATGACGGTTCGCAGGAGGGGCATCGACCACGACCCCGCCGGCCCCCTGCTCGAGGGTCGCTGACCCGTCACACTCCCCGTGGGGACCGCGGGTACGGTTCCCGTTCGTCGCGGGGGTCCCCTGCACCGCTAGGTTCGTGTC
>JBOHDD010000199.1:0-2629 GCA_050699155.1 Nocardioidaceae bacterium | reverse complement strand
TCGAACACCGTCGTCAGCCACTGATGCGCGATGACTGCCTCGTCCTCCTGCTGCAGGTCGTGCGCGGCGGCGAAGGCGTCGAGGTCGTTGAGCAGTCGGCGGGCCTGGTTCTCCTCGACGTTCAGCCCGGTCAGGCCCTGCAGCCGACGCCTGTGGTGGCCGGCATCCACCACCTGTGGCTGGATGCGCACCGTCGCGCCGTCCCAGTCGGTGACGATGTCGAGCTCGTCGACGTCGAAGCCGATCTGGTTCAGCCTGCGGATCCGTTGCTCGATGCGCCACATCTCGCCGGTGTGGAACTCCTCCGGCGCGGTGAGCTCCGCCCACAGCGCGTCGTACCGCTCCTGCAGCAGGTCGACCGTCTCGTACGGGTCGAGCGACTCGTCGAGAAAGCCACCGGCCTGGAGGTCGAGGATCTCCGCGAACACGTTGGAGGTGGCGATCTCCAGGTCGTGGGCGCGCTGCCCGGTCGACACGGAGTCGTGCAGCTCACCGGTCTCGGCATCCACCAGGTACGCCGCGAAGGCACCGGCACTGGGACGGAACAGCGTGTTGGACAGCGAGCAGTCCCCCCAGTAGAAGCCGGCCAGGTGCAGCCGGTTCAGCAGCACGACGAGAGCGTCCACCAGGCGCACAGTGGCGCGGGTGTCCAGCCCCTGCGAGAACATCGCCCGGTACGGCATCGAGAACGTCAGGTGCCTGGTGACGAGTGCGGGTTCGATGGCGTTGCCGTCGGGGTCCGCCCGGCCGGTGACCACGCCGACGGGCTCGACGGTCGGCTCGCCCATCCTGCGCAGGTCGCGCAGCATCCGGTACTCGCGCATCGCCATCGCCTCGCGGGTCTCCTTGACGGCGTAGACGTGAACCGAAAGTTGGATAAAACGGACGATATGCCGGGAGATCCCGCGGGGGAGCGGGACCAGATGCTCGTGCCAGCCCTCCAGCGGGATGTGCCACGGCAACGTCATCAGGGCCGGGTCCGGCCGGGTTGCCACGATCTGCAACGGCATGACTGCGAGCCTAGCGAGGTCGCCGATCAGGCACTGTCGTGCAGATACACCGCACCGGGCCCGTTGGCGGCGACCACGTCGTCGGGGTTCAAGAGTGCGCACAGCCGCAGCGACAGGCATCCGCAGCCGATGCACCCGGTCAGCTTGGTCTTCAGCCGCTCCAGATCGCGGATCTTCGCGTCGAGGCGGTCCTGCCACGCGGCCGAGAGCCGGGCCCAGTCCGCCTTGTTGGGGGTGCGGCTCTCGGGAAGCGTGCTGAGCGCGTCGCGGATCTCCTCGATGCTCAGGCCCACCTGTTGCGCCGAGCGCACGAACGCGACGCGCCGCAGCTGGCTGCGTGCGAACCTGCGCTGGTTGCCGGTCGTGCGCTCGGAGTGGATCAGCCCGCGCTGCTCGTAGAAACGCAGCGCCGAGGTCGCGACCCCGGAACGCGCCGAGAGCTCCCCGATCGTGATCTGGTCCGCGAGCTTGCTCATCCGGCTCCCTCTCCCTCCGTTGACTGTGACACGTTGGTGCCGACACTCCGGTGTCGCCGCCAGAACGTCACAGTCAACGGTAGGGGGGCGGGTGTATTGACTTCAAGTTGACTTCAACTTGCAACCTGGCTCCATGACCTTTCTGAAGGACACGTGGACGCCACCCACAACCTATGGGTACGACGACCTGCAACCGCTGATGTCGCTCATGACCGGCGACGAGAAGCATGGCGCCAGCGCGACGTCGACGCTGGATGTGCTGTGGGTGCTCTACGACCGGGTGCTCGACGTCGGTCCCGACTCGATCGAAGACCCGTACCGCGACCGTTTCCTGCTCTCCAAGGGGCACGGGCCGATGGCCTACTACGCCGTGCTCGCGGCGAAGGGGTTCTTACCCGTGGACTGGCTGCCGACGTTCGGTTCCTTCGACTCACGGTTGGGTCACCACCCGGACCGCACGCTCATCCCCGGGGTCGAGATCTCCAGCGGCTCGCTCGGTCACGGACTTCCGCTGGCTGTCGGCACCGCGCTCGGGTTGCGCGCTCAGCGCGTCGAGTCCCGCGTCGTCTGCCTCGTCGGCGACGCCGAGCTCGACGAAGGCAGCAACGCCGAGGCGATCGCCTTCGCCGGTGCGAAGGGCCTGGACAACCTCACGGTCGTCGTGGTCGACAACGACTCGGCCAGTCTCGGCTGGCGTGGTGGCGTGGAGCAGCGCTTCGCGGTCGAGGGTTGGCACGCAGCCCGGGTGGACGGGCGAGACCACGCCGAGCTCGAGGTGGCGCTGAACCAGCTCACACCCGGACGGCCGTCTGTGGTCGTGGCCGTGGTCGAGCCGAAGGAGGGCTGAAGGATGACCACGGACATGCGCACGCGCTTCGCCGAGACGACGACCGCACTCCTGGACGAGGATCCCTCGACCGCGCTGGTCCTGGCCGACATCTCCGCGCAGCTGTTTCCCGACGCGATCGCCCGGCACCCCGAGCGGGTGGTCAACGTGGGTATCCGTGAGCAGCTGATGGTCAGCGCCGGCGCCGGCCTGGCCATGACCGGGCTGCGGCCCATCGTGCACACGTTCAACGCGTTCCTGGTGGAGCGTGCGTTCGAACAGGTCAAGCTGGACTTCTCCCACCAGGATGTCGGCGG
>JBOHDD010000198.1:0-3732 GCA_050699155.1 Nocardioidaceae bacterium | reverse complement strand
GTCGCGCGCGGCGCTGAAGTCGCAGGCTGTCGCGGCCCGGACGTACGCCACCAACGAGCGCTCCCGCAACCGTGGCGACCACTACCAGACGTGTGACACCACGTCCTGCCAGGTGTACGGCGGGGTCGCCGCGGAGACAGATTCGACGAACCGGGCGGTGCGGCAGACCTCGCGGCAGATCCTGCGCTATGGCGGTGAACCGGCGTTCACGCAGTTCTCCGCCTCCAGTGGTGGGTACACCGCTGCCGGCGGGGTGCCGTACCTGCCGGCGCAGCGCGACCCCTGGGACAGCTGGTCCGGGAACTACGTGCACACCTGGCGGAAAACGATCGACACCGCGCGGCTGGAGCACCGCTACCCGCGACTCGGACGGCTGCGCGGCATCCGCGTGACCCGGCGCAACGGGCACGGGGACTGGGGTGGACGGGTGCTGCGCATGCGCCTGAACGGCTCGCGCAACGACGTCTACATCACCGGCGACGACTTCCGCTGGATCTACGGACTGCGCTCGAACTGGTTCAAGATCGTCTAGGACGCACCAACATCATCCGCCGGTCTGCAACACCAGGACGAGGTCGCCGCCCTCGAGCTGTGCGGTGCCGTCGATGGCGACCCGCTCGACGGTGCCGGCCAGGTGCGCGGTGATCGCCGCCTCCATCTTCATCGCCTCGATGGTGGCCACGGTGGCCCCTGCCTCGACAGTGTCGCCGGCAGCCACGGTGGGGGTGACGACACCGTCGAACGGTGCACCGACATGACCGGGCTGTTGAGGGTCCGCCTTCTCCAGCGTGGGTACCTCTGCGCTGATGGAGCGGTCCCTCACCGCGATCGGCCGCAGTTGCCCGTTGAGGGTGCACATCACGGTGCGGAAACCGCGCTCGTCGGGCTCGCTCACCGCCTCGAGACCGAAGATCAGCTTCTTGCCCTCCTCGAGCTCGACCACGTGCTCGTCACCCGGCTGCAGGCCGTACAGGAAGTGCCGCGTCGGTAGCACCGACAGGTCGCTGTAGCGCTCCCGGCTCTCCAGGAAGTCGCGGGTCGGTCCGGGGAACAGCAGCTCGTTGAGGGCCTGCCTCCGCTCGGTCGCCAATGCGTACTGCTGGTCCTCGGTGAGGGTCTGAGGTCCCTGCTTGCGTGTGCGCCCCTCCAGTGCCTTCGAGCGGAACGGCTCCGGCCATCCGCCGGGTGGTTCGCCGAGGTCGCCGCTGAGGAAGCCGATCACCGAGTCGGGTACGTCGAACTTGCCCGGCTCGCCCGCGAACTCCTGCGGGTCGGCGCCGACCGCCACCAGATGCAGAGCCAGGTCACCGACGACCTTGCTCGACGGCGTCACCTTCACGATGTTGCCGAGCATGGCGTTCGCGGCGGCGTACGTGTCCTCGATCTGCTCGAACTTCTCACCGAGGCCGAGGGCGATCGCCTGCTGTCGCAGGTTCGACAGCTGGCCACCGGGGATCTCGTGCGTGTAGACACGGCCGGTCGGAGACGGCAGCGCGGACTCGAACGGCGCGTAGGTGCGGCGTACCGACTCCCAGTACGGCTCGAGGTCACACAGCGCACCGAGGTCCAGGCCGGTCTCTCGAGCGCCGTGGTCCGTCGTGGCCACCAGCGCGGACAGCGGTGGCTGGCTGGTGGTGCCGGCGAGTGCGGCGCTGGCCGCGTCTACGGCGTCGACACCGGCGTCGATCGCGGCCAGCAGGGTGGCCAGCTGGCCACCGGGGGTGTCGTGGGTGTGCAGGTGCACCGGGAGGTCGAAGCGCTCGCGCAACGCCGTGACCAGGGTCCGCGCGGCGGGTGCCCGCAGCAATCCGGCCATGTCCTTGATCGCGAGCACGTGTGCTCCGGCGTCCACGATCCGCTCGGCGAGCCGCAGGTAGTAGTCGAGTGTGTAGAGCTTCTCCTGCGGGCTGGACAGGTCGCCGGTGTAGCACAGCGCGACCTCGGCGACGGTGGTGCCGGTCTCGCGGACGGCGTCGATCGCGGGACGCATCTGCTCGACGTCGTTGAGCGCGTCGAAGATGCGGAAGATGTCGATGCCGGTCTCGGCGGCCTCCTGCACGAAGGCGTTCGTCACCTCGGTGGGGTACGGGGTGTAGCCGACGGTGTTGCGACCGCGCAGCAGCATCTGGATGCACAGGTTCGGCATCGCATCCCGCAGCGCCGCCAGCCGCTCCCACGGGTCCTCGCTGAGGAAACGCAGTGCGACGTCGTAGGTGGCGCCGCCCCAGGCCTCGACACTCAGCAGCTGTGGCGTCAGCCGGGCGACGTGGCCGGCCGCGGCGAGCAGGTCCGTGGTGCGGACGCGGGTGGCCAGCAGCGACTGGTGCGCGTCCCGGAACGTCGTGTCCGTCACCCCGACGCGCTTCTGCTCGCGCAGGGTGGCGGCGAAGCCCTCGGGGCCCTGTCCCAGCAACAGCTGACGGGAGCCGTCCGGCGGAGGAGTGTCCAGGTCGACCGCTGGCAGCTTGTCGGTCGGGTGGATCGCGGCCGGCGCTTCGCCGTTCGGCCGGTTCACCGTGACGTCGGCGAGGTACGTCAGCAGCTTGGTGCCGCGGTCGGCCGACGACCGTGCCGTCAGCAGGTGCGGGTGCTGCTCGATGAAGCTCGTGGTGAGCCGGCCGGCCTGGAAGTCCGGCTCGTCGAGGACGGCCTGTAGGAACGGGATGTTGGTGGAAACACCGCGGATCCGGAACTCCGCAAGGGCCCGCCGTGCGCGACCGGTGGCGAGCCCGAAGTCACGCCCCCGGCAGGTCAGCTTCGCCAGCATCGAGTCGAAGTGCGCACTGACCTCGGCGCCGGTGTACGTCGTACCCCCGTCGAGGCGGACGCCGGCTCCACCGGGGGAGCGGTACGTCGTGATCCGGCCGGTGTCGGGACGGAAGCCGTTCGCCGGATCCTCGGTGGTGATGCGGCACTGCAGTGCCGCGCCCCGGACGTACATGTCCTGCTGGCGCAGGCCGAGCTGCTCGAGCGTCTCGCCCGCCGCGATGCGCATCTGTGAGCGCACCAGGTCGACATCGGTGACCTCCTCGGTGACCGTGTGCTCCACCTGGATGCGGGGGTTCATCTCGATGAACACATGCCGGCCGTGGCCGTCCACCAGGAACTCCACCGTGCCCGCGTTGCGGTAGCCGATCGCATGTGCGAACGCGACGGCGTCCGCGCAGATCCGCTCGCGCAGGCTCGGGTCGAGAGTGGGGGCGGGCGCGATCTCGACCACCTTCTGGTGTCGCCGCTGCACCGAGCAGTCGCGCTCGAACAGGTGGATCACGTCGCCCTGGCCGTCGGCGAGGATCTGCACCTCGATGTGCCGTGGCTCGACGACGGCCTGCTCGAGGAAGACGGTCGGGTCGCCGAAGGCTCCCTCGGCCTCGCGCATCGCGGTCTCCACCGCCTCGCGCAGGTCACCGGGCTCGTCGACCCGACGCATTCCGCGTCCGCCTCCGCCGGCCACCGCCTTCACGAAGATGGGGAAGTCCATCTCGGACGCCGCCGAGATGATCTCGTCGACGTCGGTGGACGGCGAGACGCTGCTCAGCACGGGCACACCCGCATCGCTGGCGGCCGCAATCGCCGACGCCTTGTTGCCGGTCAGGGTGAGAACGTCGGAGGAGGGTCCGATGAAGGTGATGCCGGCCTCGGCGCAGGCCTCGGCGAGCGAGGGGTTCTCGGACAGGAAGCCGTAGCCGGGGTAGATCGCGTCGGCCCCGGCGCGGACCGCGGTCCCCACGA
>JBOHDD010000197.1:0-3941 GCA_050699155.1 Nocardioidaceae bacterium | reverse complement strand
GCGTCGCGGTCGGTGTCGGAGATGAGCCTGCGGATCGGCAACCCGACGTAGCGCGCATGCGGCAGCCTCGTGTCCGGGAACGACGTCGCCACGTGGCGGGTGCAGACCCTGGCCGCGAACCTGTTGGCGATCCCGGCCAGCGCGTTGCCCTCGTGCGCGACCAGCGGCACTCGGCGTCGGCGCGCGGCGACGTACGCCGGCATCGAGACGTAGCCGCCGAAGCCGAGCACGACGTCGGGCCGGACCCGGTCGAAGACGTCGTACGTCGCCCGTACTGCCGCACGCAGCCGGGACGGCACCAGGACGAGGTCCTTACCGGGACGACGCGGCAGCGGGACCGGGGGGATCAGCTCCAACGGCAGCCCCGCCTCGGGGATCACCCGGACCTCGATGCCACGCGGCGTCCCCAGCGCCGTCACCACGGCGTCAGGGCGCAGCCGGCGCACCGCGTCGGCGGTGGCGATCAGCGGCGACGTGTGACCGGCGGTGCCGCCGCCGGCCATCAGGACCCGGAGAGTCACAGGTCATCGTCCTCGCTGTCGTGGTACGAGCCCCCAGCGCACGGCCAGGCTCTGCTTGTGGTGCGCCCGCCACGCCGCCGCGGCACCGGGCTCGGTCTTGGCCAGGTTGGCCAGCAGGCCCAGCGCCACCAGGGTGGGCAGGAGTGCCGAGCCACCATAGGACACCAGCGGCAGCGGGATCCCGATGACCGGCAGCAGCCCCAGCACCATGCCGATGTTGATGACCGCCTGGGAGGCCAGCCAGATCGTGATCCCGGCGGCGGTGTAACGCGCGAACGGGTCCCTCGTCCGCGTCGCGATGCGCAGCCCGGCGTACGCCAGCAGGCCGAACAGCCCGAGCACCACGAGGGTCCCGAAGAGCCCGAGCTCCTCACCGATGATCGCGAAGATGAAGTCGTTGTGCGCGGCCGGGAGCTTGCCCTCCCACTTCTGTGTGCTCGCACCGAGGCCGACGCCCCACCATCCGCCGTTGGCCAGCGCGAAGAAACCGTGCGCGGCCTGCCAGCCGGTGTCCTGGTAGTCGGCGAACGGGTTGACGAAGTTCGTCAGCCGCTCCACCCGGCTCGAGCTCAGCGACACCAGGAACATCGCCGCCCCGCCGACGGCGAGGAACGACCCGACGAACAGCCGCAGCGGTGCGCCGACCACCCACATGAGACCGAGGATGACCGAGAACAGCACCAGCGCGGTGCCGAGGTCGCGCTCACCCACCACCAGCCCGGCGATGACCACCGACACCGGCGCCATCGGCCACAGCAGGTGCCGCCACTCGTTGAGCCTGCGCCCCTTGCGGGCGTAGAGGCTGGCCAGCCAGATCACCAGCGACAGCTTGGCCAGCTCGGACGGCTGGATGCGGAACGGACCGCCGAACGAGATCCAGTTGCGGTTCCCGTTGACCTCCATGCCCAATGGCGTGTACGTGAGCACGAGGAGTACGGCGCTGAACAGCAGGAACAGCCCTGCCAGTCGGCGTACCAGCCCGAGGGGGATCCGGGCGGCGACCCAGGCACAGGGCAGCGCGACGGCAACCCACACCGCCTGGCGCACGAAGATCGAGTACGAGCTGTCCGTCTGGTAGTAGGAGACGACGCTGGAGGCGCTGAGCACCATCAGCAGCCCGAGCGCGAGCAGCAGGCCGGTCACACCGCGCACGAGGTGGTAGGAGGTGAGCGGCCGGTCGAGCGTGCGTCCGACGGCGGCGACGAAGCCGGCGTCAGTCCCTCCCCGCTGCCCGGTCGTTGTTGCCACGTCTGACCCTTCTACGCCCCACGGATCGAGGACGGACCTCCACCGAGTCGGCGTACCGCTGCGGCGAACGCGTCCCCGCGTGCGGCGTAGTTGACGAACATGTCCATGGACGCGCACCCGGGCGCCAGCAACACGGTGTCGCCCGTTCGCGCGGCACCGGCCGCCTCGCGAACGACGCGGTCCATGGCGTCAGTCTCCGTGTCTGCGACGTCGATAACGCGCACATCGGGTGCGTGTCGCGCAAGCGCGTCCGCGATCACACTCCGGTCGGCGCCGATCAGCACCACGGCCCGCAGCCGGTCGCCCACCCGGCGTACCAGGTCGTCGAACGCCGCACCCTTGGCCAGGCCGCCCGCGACCCAGACGACCGAGTCGTAGGCACTGAGCGAGGCCGCCGCCGCGTGCGGGTTGGTGGCCTTGGAGTCGTCGACGTAGTGAACACCCGCCAGCTCGGCGACGGTCGCGATCCGGTGCGCGTCCGGTGTGAAGTCGCGCAGGCCCGCGCGCACCGCAGGAGGTGGCAGCCCGTGTGCCCTGGCGAGCGCGGCGGCCGCCAGCGCGTTGGCGACGTTGTGCGGCGCCGCCGGCCGGACGTCCTCGACACGGCCCAGCTCGGCCGCGTGCGACTCACGGTCGTCGACGAAGGCACGGTCGGCGAGCATGCCGTCGACCACTCCGACCATGCCGACCGAGGGCACCCCCATCGTGAAACCGACCGCGCGGCACCCCTCGACGACGTCGGCCGCACGCACCAGCTGCTCGGTCTGCGGATCCTCGACGTTGTAGACGCAGGCGCGCTGGGCGTGCTCGTAGATCCGCCCCTTGTCGCGGGCGTAGGCCTGCATCGACCCGTGCCAGTCGACGTGGTCCTCGGCGACGTTGAGGACGACGGCGGCCTGCGCGGACATGGTGTGGGTCCAGTGCAGCTGGAAGCTCGACAGCTCGACCGCGAGGACGTCGTACGGTTCGGGGTGCATGACCGCCTCGAGCAGTGGCGTGCCGACGTTGCCCGCGGCAGCGGCGCGCAGACCGGCCGCGCGCAGCATCGACCACAACATCTGCACCGCGGTCGTCTTGCCGTTGGTGCCGGTCACGCACAGCCACGGCGCGTCCCTCTCCCGGTCGCGTAGCCGCCAGGCGAGCTCGACCTCGCCCCAGACGGGGACACCGCGACCGGCCGCCTCCGCAAGCAACGGTGCGTCCGGTCGCCAACCGGGTGAGGTGACCACGAGATCGACGTCCGCCGGCAGCCGGGCTGCGGAGCCGGGCCCCAGCTCGACCCTCGCACCGAGGATCTCCAGCACGGTCGCCTTCTCGCGTTCCTCGTCCCCGGCCCGCTGGTCGAGCACGGTGACGGCGGCACCGAGGTGCACGAGGGCGTCGGCCGCGGCGAAGCCGGACAACCCGATCCCGGCGACGACGACGCGCAGCCGGGACCAGGGCGACCCGCGGTCGGCCGTGAGCAGCCAGTCGACGCCCATCAGGCGCCGGCCACCCATTCGGCGTAGAAGATGCCCATCCCGGCGGCGACACACAGCCCGCAGATGATCCAGAACCTGATCACGATCGTGACCTCTGCCCACCCCTTCAGCTCGAAATGGTGCTGCAGCGGCGCCATCCGGAACAGCCGCTTGCCCTTGGTCGCCTTGAAGTAGCCGACCTGCAGGATCACCGACAGGGTGATGATCACGAACAGACCGCCGATCACCAGCAGCAGCAGCTCGGTGCGGGTCAGCACGGCCAGTCCGGCCAGTGCACCACCCAGCGACAGCGAGCCGGTGTCGCCCATGAAGATCTTGGCGGGGGCGGCGTTCCACCACAGGAAGCCGAAACAGGCGCCGGTCAGCGCGGCGGCGACCACCGCGAGGTCGTAGGGGTCGCGCACCTCGTAGCACCCGCTGCCGCCGTCGGTGGCACAGCTCTGGTTGAACTGCCAGACCAACCCGGGCATCAAGTGCTACGAGGTGCGCGACTCCCACGACCTCGCGCTCGTCGCGGCTGCCGGGATGGGAGCCTGCTTCGGGTTCCTCTGGTGGAACGCGACGCCCGCCAAGATCTTCATGGGCGACACCGGCTCGCTCGCGCTCGGCGGCCTCGTCGCCGGCCTGTCGATCACGACCCAGACCGAGCTGCTCATGGTGATCGTCGGCGGGCTGTTCGTCGTCGAGATGC
>JBOHDD010000196.1:0-4939 GCA_050699155.1 Nocardioidaceae bacterium | reverse complement strand
CGCACTGATTGACGCCTGTCGCCCGTTCGAGAAGCTGGAGACGTTTCCCCGCGTGGCGCAGTCGAGCCCTGCTCGTGTGCGCGAGGCCGTGGCCAAGTGGAAGGATCTCTTTGCCGATCCGCGGTTTCCGCTGCCCGAAACGGTGATTCCGTCGGGGGCGGTCGACGAGAAGGCGCGCGGATGAGCGCGGTGTCCGACCGATAAGTGGACGTCTTTTTCTCCGCTCTTGGGCAGGTGCTGGCGCCGCACACCTTCGGGGTGATGCTCGTCGGCATCGCCATCGGTCTGGTCGTCGGCATTCTGCCAGGGCTTGGCGGCGCGGCCACGCTCGCGATGATGCTGCCGTTCGTGTATCCGATGGACGCGATATCCGCGTTTGCGTTCCTGCTCGGCATGCACGCGGTGACGGCGACGACCGGCGACATCACCTCGGTGCTCTTCGGTGTCCCAGGGGAGGCGACCTCCGCGGCGACGGTGCTGGACGGGTACCCGATGACCAAGAGGGGTGAGGCGGGGCGGGCCCTGGGCGCCGCCCTCCTCGCCTCGACACAGGGTGCGCTTCTCGGCGCCTTCTTCCTGGCACTGTCAGTTCCCATCCTGCGCCCCCTGGTGCTGGCGCTGGGGCCTCCCGAGTTCTTCATGCTGACCCTGCTCGGCCTGACGTTCGTCGTATCCCTGTCGGGCCGCAACGTCCTCATGGGCTTCCTGATGGCAGCCCTCGGGGTGTTGGTCGCGCTGGTGGGCATCGACCCGCAGGCAGGGGTGCCGCGGTACACGTTCGACCAGCTCTACCTGTGGGACGGGATCGACCTCGTCCCGCTCGTGGTCGGACTGTTCGCCGGTGCGGAGGTGTTACAGCTCATGCTCAGCAAGTCGGCCATAGCCCACCAGACGGGGGCCGAGATCGCCGGCGTCTGGACCGGAGTGCGCGACACCTTCCGCCACTGGACGGTGGTCGTGCGCTCCGCCGCGATCGGGATCGGTATCGGGATCATCCCCGGGATGGGCGGAAGCGTCTCGCAGTTCATCGCCTACGGGCACGTCCAGCAGACGTCGAAGCATCCGGAGGAGTTCGGCAAGGGTTCGATCGAGGGTGTGCTGGCGGCCGGTGCCAACAACAACGCGAAGGACTGCGGTGCCCTGATCCCGACCATCGCCTTCGGAATCCCGGGCAGTGTCGGCGCAGCCGTGCTGCTGGGGGCCTTCCTGATCACCGGACTGAACCCCGGGCCGGAGATGCTGACGACGAACCTGAACGTCACCTTCTCCATGGTGTGGATCATGGTGGTGGCGAACCTGGTCGCCGTGGGCGGGTCGTTCCTCCTGCTGCGACACCTGGTGAAGCTCACGTTCATCCGAGGGACATGGCTGGTGCCCTTCCTCCTGGTGCTGCTGGGAATCGGCGCGTTCACGGCGACCAACAGCTTCAACGACATCTTCGTGATGCTCGCCGCGGCGGTCCTCGGCGTGGTTGCCATCCACTGGGACTGGCCGCGGGTCCCCTTCCTGATCGCGGTCGTGCTCGGCAGCCTCGCCGAGCGCTACCTGTTCCTCTCCTACGAGCTGCACCGGTGGTCCTGGCTCTCCGAACCGACGGTGCTCGTCATGGGAGCGGTTGTCGTGTTCGTGGCGGTCTGGCCCTACTACCGGAGCTTCCGCCAGCGGCGCCGGTCGCAGGGCGAGCACGATGACCAGGACGGCGAGGACGCGGGCAACGCAACCGTCGGCGTCGGCCCTGACGGAGGTCGGCGATGAGGGCTCCCACGACCGCTCCCACGACTGGGCCGTCAGCCATCGTGCGCCCGGGTGACCTCGTCATCTCACTGCTCCTGCTCGGCGTGTTCGTCCTCGGGTATGTGTACGCACAGGAATGGCCTTTCCGGGCGAAGCTCTTCCCCCAGATGGTCTGCGCCGCCGGTGCCGGGCTGGCCGTGCTCAAGCTCGTTGGTTTCGCGGCCCAGGCACTGCGTGGGCGCAGGGCGACGCAGGTCATGGTCTCGTCCACCGTCGTCACGGCAGAGCCGGACAACGAGGAAGAGGAGGAGGACCACAGCCTGGAGTACGTCTTCGGCACGGCAGGTCGACGGGCGTGGGCGGCCGCTCTCGGATGGATCCTGGCGTTCTTCCTGTCCCTCTGGTTCCTCGGTGTCTTCGTCACCGTTCCGCTCTTCGCCCTCGTCTACCTCCGCGTAGCCGGGAACGCCGGCTGGCTCGGTGCCGCCATCTACGCCGGGGTGGCAGGTGGTGTCGTCTGGTTCGTGTTCGGGTACGTGCTCGCCGTTCCCATGCCCATCGGGATCTTCTAGCCGGTGTTCGCGCCATGTCTCAGCAAGTGGGCTCGGGCCATTGCGGTTCGTCGGAGACCCAACGAGGGTCCTACGCCAAAGGGAGCCGACCAGGTATTCGGCACCGGCATTGGAGGTACGGCATGCGCTGGATCCGCCGCAGAGTCTTCCGGTTGACGACGGCACTCGTGGCCCTGTTGCTCGCGGGATGTGCGGGCGCGTCATCCGGAGGGTCGGCCGGTGACGAGGGCGGCGCAACCTCTCTCGAGGGGGAGACCATCGACCTGGTTGTGCCCTACGACCCGGGCGGCGGCTACGACACCTACGCCAGGCTGATGGCGCCGTACCTGGAGAAGTGTCTCGGTGCGACCGTGGTGGTCCGGAACGAGCCCGGTGCGGGCGGCCTGCTGGCCACGTCCAAGACCTACGTGGCGGCCCCGGACGAGCTGCGGATGCTGATGGCCAACTCCGTCGGTGTGGTCAGCGCGCAGCTCGGAGAGGCTGCGGGGGCGCAGTTCGACGCGAGCAAGTTCTCCTGGCTCGGGCGGATCTCGGCGGAACCGAACGTGCTCGTCGTCGGGGCCGACAGCGAGTTCAAGAGCTTCGAGGACATCCAGGACGCGAACAAGCCGGTCCGCTTCGTCGCAACCGGTCCCGGCAGTAACGAGTACGCGAACTCTGCGGTGCTGCCTGCGATCTACGACTTCCCCGCGCAGACCATCACCGGGTTCGAGGGGTCGGAGGAGGCGCGAGCCGCGGTGCTGGCCGGCGATGCCGACGCGCACATCCTCCCGCTCGACAGCCAGATCGAGGCGATCGAGGCAGGGGACGTCGAGCCTCTGCTGGTGATCGGCGACAAGCCACACGAGGCCATTCCCGACGTGCCGACGGTTGCCGACTTCCCGGTCGACGGACAGAAGCAGGCCCTGCTCGACGCGTTGGTCGAGATGGTCCAGACGGGTCGGTCCCTGGTCGGCTCGGCACAGATGGAGTCCGGCATCGTCCAGGCCCTGCGTGAGGGGGTCAGCTGCGCTCTACGCAACCGAAAGATGCTCGCGGAGGCCGAGAAGCAACAGCGTGACATCGACCCGTTGAGCGGCGAGGAGACGGCGCAGGTCGTGAACCGCGCGCTGGTCGCACCGCAGTCGTTCCGCGAGCTCGTGCATTGAACTGAGAGGAGAAGGCGATGATGCGGGCGAGAGGCAACTGGCTCCGTCGTGGTTGGACAAGCCTGCTGACGGTTCCGATCCTTGCTGCATCTGCGTGTGCCGGTGCCGGCGGGGAGGTATCCGGAGAGGGCGGACAGGGGAGCTTCAAGGGCGAGACGATCCACTTCGTCGTCTCCTTCTCACCGGGTGGTGGATACGACATCATCGCCCGTGCGATTGCGCCGTACCTGGAGAAGGAGCTCGGCGCCACCGTGGTCGTGGAGAACGAGGACGGTGCCGGCGGGCTGCTGGCGGCCAACCAGGTGTACGCAGCCGAGCCGGACGGGCTGACGATCGGCTTCTTCGCCGGGCAAGGGATCGCCGGGGCCGCGTTGGGCGAGGCGGAGGGAGCCCAGTTCGACCTGCTGGAGTACTCCTATGTCTGCCGGCTCGCGGCTGACCCGCGCGTGATGGTGGCCGGTCCGAAGAGCCCGTACCAGTCGATCGAGGAGGTCCGTTCTGCCAGCTCTGTCAAGTTCGCCAGCGCAGGCACCGGTGCGGCAGACAACATCGACGCGACAGTGCTTTACCCGGTGCTGGGCATCGACGGCCAGATCGTGACTGGCTACGAGAGCTCGGATGCAACCGAGCTGGCTATCACCTCCGGGGACGTGGACATCGGCAGCGGCTCGGTCTCGTCGCGACTGTCCGGGATCCAGGACGGCGAGTTCCGCGCCGTGCTACTGATCGGGCAGAAGCGGATCAAGGAGCTACCGGACGTGCCGGCGTTGCTCGAGCTCGAGATGAGTGAGGAGGAAATGGCGTTGGCGAAGGCACACACGACCCTGCAGGCGATGGGCCGGATGGTCTGGGCACCACCCGGCGTGCCGGAGGACCGGCTCGCTGAGCTGGAACGTGCGTTCGCCGAGGCGAGCAAGAACCCGAAGTTCCTGAAGAAGATGGAGAGGGCACTGCAGGCCATCGACTTCACCAGCGGGGCGAAGGCCAAGGTGGTCGCCGAGTCGGTGCTCGATGCCCCGGAGAACTACAAAGCACTTCTGAAGAAGTCGTACGCGGGCCAGTGACACGGAGTCGTCGAGCAGGGAGTGACGTGCAGCAGAGCTGGAGCCAGGCATCTTCCGCGACCCAGGTGGACGACCGCTCGCACTACGACGTGCAGCGTGACCGCCGCAACGCCTTCTCCGAGCGCTGGCGTGAGCATCGGCAGCAGGTGATCACGGCCTCTGACGCCGTCGCGTCCACGGCGGCGCCCGGGGTCTCGCGGGGCAGCTACATCGGGGCCGACGCCGGTCGTCCGACGAGGCTCGTCGACTGTGACGTCTACTCGCTCGACGCGGGAGCGGCCACGGTCTCACATCGCCAGTCGTGGGACGTGGTGCTGTTCGTGGTGTCGGGGACCGGCTGGTCGGAGATCGAGGGCCGGCGGTTCACGTGGCGACCGTGGGATGCGCTGTACGTCCCGCACTGGGCCGCACATCGTCACGG
>JBOHDD010000195.1:0-5777 GCA_050699155.1 Nocardioidaceae bacterium | reverse complement strand
GCATCTGGCTGTGCGAGGACTACACCCGGGCCGCTCCGGGCGGCACCGGCTTGGCCAAGTGCGGTGGCAACTACGCCGCCAGCCTGCAGGCGCAGCAGGAGGCGCTCGCGAACGGGTGCGACCAGGTGGCCTTCCTCGACGCTGTCGAGCGTCGCTGGGTCGAGGAGCTCGGTGGGATGAACCTCTACTTCGTGTACGACGACGGTCGCATCGTCACCCCGGAGCTGACCGACTCGATCCTCGAAGGCGTCACCCGGGACTCGGTCCTGCGGCTCGCGCGCAGCCGTGGGTACGACGTCGTGGAGACCAGGTTCTCCATCGACGACTGGCGGGAGGGCGTCCGGTCGGGTGAGATCACCGAGGTCTTCGCCTGCGGTACGGCGGCGGTGGTCACGCCCGTGGGCACGCTGCGGTGGCGCGACGGCGAGGTGAGCTCGGGGGACGACGCCGGCAAGGTGACCACCGACCTGCGCTCCGCCCTGCTCGACGTGCAGTACGGCCGTTCCGACGAGGCGCCGGGCTGGATGCACCGGATCTGCTGACCCGAGTGGCCGACTACCGTTCTTCCGTGAGCCCACCGTCCGAGTCGCCCGCCGAGAGCGGCCGGATCGGCCGGTACTCGCTGCTCTCGAAGGTCGGCGAGGGTGGCATGGGCGTCGTGCACCTCGCCCAGAGCCCCGCCGGCGAGCGGGTCGCCCTCAAGGTGCTCCGCCCGCACATCGTCGGCGACGACGAGGGCCGGGCGCGGCTCGCCCGCGAGGTCACGTCTCTGCGCCGGGTGCGCAGCCGCCGGGTGGCAGAGGTCCACGACGCCGACCCGTGGGGCGAGCAGCCGTTCGTGGTGACGCGCTATGTCGACGGGCCCTCGCTGCACGAGCGGGTGCGCACCGGCGGGCCTCTCGCCGGCCCCGAGCTGCACTCGGTCGCGGTGGGTCTGGTCGAGGCGGTCGTCGCCGTACACGAGGTCGGCGTCCTGCACCGCGACATCAAACCCTCCAACGTGCTACTGGAGGGCAGCGACCCGGTGCTGATCGACTTCGGCCTCGCCAAGCTGGCCGACGACTCCAGGCTCACCGCCACCGGGTGGCTGATGGGCACACCCGGCTACCTCGCGCCGGAGGTCCTGTACGGCGACGAGGCCTCACCCGCGGCCGACGTGCACTCGTGGGCGGCCACGGTGGTGTACGCCGCCACCGGCTCGACCCCGTTCGGCCGCGGCCCGTCGATGGCCATCATGGACCGGGCCCGGCGCGGGGAGCACGACCTCTCCACCGTTCCCGACGACCTGCGGCCGCTGCTGGCCAGATGCCTGGCACCGGCACCGGCGGACCGGCCGGGCGCCCGGGAGGTGCTCGCCGAGCTGACCGGTCCGCCGCAGCCGACCGCGGTACCTCCTGCCGAGCAGACCAGACCGCTGACCGTGCCGGTGGCGCGGCCGCGCCCGGCTCCGCCGCCACGGGAGCCCGAGAGGGGGCCGACGCGACGGTCGAGACCTGCGATCCGGCTGCTGCTGCTGGGCGGGCTGCCGCTGCTGTTCGCCACCGGCTTCGCGCTGGCGCCGTACGTCGCGTTGGCGGTCGGGCTGCTGGTGACCTGGCTGCTGCGGACGGGGTCGTGGAGCAGCGACGCGATGGCGGATCGGCGGGCCCTCAAGGGTGAGCGTCCCAGCGACGGTCTCGTCCGGACCGTCACCGCGCCCTGGCATCTGCTGGTGTCGTTCCCGGGGACGCTCCTGCTCCTGCTCGCGGCGTCCTCGACGGCGGCCCTGCTCGCCACGGTGCTGTGGGCACTGGGCACTCCGGACGCGCGCGCTCTGCTCGTGGGTGGCCTCGCTGGTGCGCTGGTGCTGTGGTGGGGTCCGGGGTCCAGGCGGCTGCGCAGGCCACTGCGGCGGGCGGTGTGGCGGGTGTCCCGGCCGGAGGCGGCCGGTGAGGTCTGGGCGGGGCTGCTGTTCGGTGTCGTCGTGGTGCTGGTGCTGGCGTTGGTCTCGGCCGGCGTCCTCTGGTGGCCGGACACCGGGCCACCGTTCGACCCGCAGGACCTGCTGCCGTGACCGTGGCCTGTCAGGCGGCTACTCGCGGATGGCGCGCCTGAGCACCGGGATGACGCCTCCGGCGAGCACCATCTCCACCTGCCGCGGCGAGAGCCGGTGCCGCAGACGGACCTCCCTGTCACCGATGCGTCCCGTGATGGTGGAGCCCGCACCCAGGGCATGGTGCAGCCCGTCGAGACGCAGGGTGTCCCCTCTGGAGACGGCGTCGTGGTCCGCGGCGTCGTCGAACTCGAGGGCGAGGACGCCGAAGTTGGCGAGGTTCTGCCAGTGGATGCGTGCATACGACTTCGCCACGACGACACGCAGCCCCAGGTACCGCGGGGTGATGGCGGCATGCTCCCGCGACGATCCCTGGCCGTAGTTGTCACCGCCGACGACCGCGTGGTCGCCCAGGTCGGCGGCGCGTTGTGCGTACGTCGAATCGACCGGGCGGAACGTGAACTCGGCCAGCCTCGCGATGTTCGAACGGAACGGCAGC
The DNA here is from genome assembly GCA_050699155.1 of Nocardioidaceae bacterium. Classification (GTDB taxonomy): domain Bacteria; phylum Actinomycetota; class Actinomycetes; order Propionibacteriales; family Nocardioidaceae; genus JBOHDD01. Next base: position 3,246 of record JBOHDD010000195.1, on the reverse strand, counting down.
GCGGCCGCACCGGCCGGTGAGATCTCGTCGGTCGAGAGGTTGTCGCCGACCGCGAGGGCCACCGGGATCTCGAGCCGGTCGGGCAGGCCGTCGAAGTCCGGCAGTGCAGAGATGTTGGGTCCCTTGACCAGCTCCACCCGGGACGCCTCGGCGCCGCCGACGGGCGGAACCAGCATGGCCGTGTTGACGCTGTGCCGAGCGGGCAGCGAGATCGACGGATGGTCCATCCCCACCCGCTCGGCCCATCGTCGCGGGTCGGTGATGGACCCCGTGAGCGCGCTCGCGGCGGCGGTCTCCGGAGAGCACAGGTAGACCGAGTCGTCCGACGTACCGCTGCGACCGGGGAAGTTGCGCGGGAAAGTGCGCAGGGAGTTCGTGCCCTGGGCGGGTGCCTGCCCCATGCCGATGCAACCCAGGCACCCGGTCTGGTGCAGCCGTGCCCCGGCGCCCAGCAGGTCGAACGTCGCGCCCATCCGGGTGAGGTCCTCGAAGATCTGCCGGGAGGACGGGTTGACGTCGAGGCTGACCGCCTCGTCGCTCTGCCGCCCCTTCACCATCGCCGCCACGACAGCGTAGTCACGAAGTCCGGGGTTGGCACTGGACCCGACGACGACCTGGCTCACGTCGACGCCCTCCAGCTCGCGTGCGGGGACCACGTTGCCGGGCGAGGTGGGCCTGGCCACGAGGGGCTCGAGCTCGTCGAGTGCGATGTGCTCGGTGACGTCGTACGTCGCGTCGGGATCCGCAAGCAGCTCGGAGAAGTCCGTCTCCCGGTCCTCCGCCCGGAGGAAGGCGCGCACCGCATCGTCGGCGGGGAAGACGGTCGTGGTCGCACCGAGCTCGGCGCCCATGTTGGCGATCACGTGCCGGTCCATCGCGGACAGCTCGGCAACGCCCGGGCCGTGGTACTCGATGATCCGGTTGACGCCGCCCTTCACGTCGTGGCGGCGCAGCATCTCCAGGATGACGTCCTTGGCCGAGACCCACGGTGGCAGCCCACCGGTCAGCTCGACTCCCCAGATCTCGGGCATGGTGAGGTACAGCGGCTCACCGGCGATCGCCATCGCGACGTCGACGCCGCCGACTCCGATCGCGAGCATGCCGAGCGAGCCGGCCGCGCAGGTGTGGGAGTCCGACCCTGCCATGGTCGCCCCCGGCCTTCCGAAACGCTGCATGTGCGTCGGGTGCGACACTCCGTTGCCGGCCTTGGAGTACCAGAGGCCGAAGCGACGGCTGGCACTGTGCAGGAACCGGTGGTCCTCGGCATTTCGGCCGTCATCCTGCAGCAGGTTGTGGTCGACATACTGCGCGCTGAGCTCGGTCCGCGCGCGGTCCAGGTCCATCGCCTCGAGCTCCAGCATCACCATGGTGCCGGTCGCGTCCTGGGTGAGCGTCTGATCGACGCGCAGACCGATCTCGGCGCCCGCGGTGGGCTCACCGGACACGAGGTGGGACGTAATCAGCTTCTCCGCGACGTTCATCCCCATACGTCATCCCTACCCGGTACCGATGTCGGTGAACAACGCGTGCACGACCTCCGCGGCCCACTGGTCGGTGGTACCCCCGAAGCTGTCCGGTGGCACGACGCTGATGAACGAGTCGGCAGCCTCCGAGGTCGCCGGGTCGAGCTCCACGCGGAACTCCTGGCCGGCGTCGAGGTCGGCGTCGTGACCGAACCGCGCCTCGTCGGAGTACGCCGATGCGATGTCGCGAAGGGACACGGTGTGGTGGGCCGGCATCTCGCGCAGGGCCGTGGCCGCGTCCTCGTCGAGTGCCCGGCCGTGGTCACGCAGGAGCACCTGCCCGATGCCGGTGAGGACGGCGCCCCAGGCGTTGGCGAGCGGCTCGGGGATCCCGTGGCTCTGCAGCTCCGGCAGGCCGAAGCGCGTCATCCCCTTCGAGGTGAACCACAGCAGGTCGGCCTCCATCGAGTGCGGGAGGACCATCCAGTCCGCGAGCCGGAACCCCTCCTCGACCGAGCGTGGCCGGGTGACGAGCCGCGGGATCAGGGTGTCCACGACGACACCGCCGGTGAGCTCGGCGATCGCCCGGGCACTGGCGTACGCGGCGAACTCGTGCCTGGGAGGGAACTGCGCGTTGCCCACACTGCGCACGAGCACGGCGTGAGTGCCGGCGTTGTAGGTCGCGAGGGCGGTGCTGTCGGCGCCCATGGCCTTCAGCAGGGGACTGGCGGGGAGCGGGGCGACATCGGCGGGTACGACGTCCACCGCGAGGCCCTCGCCGCTGTGTGCGACCTCGTCGCCGGGCGGGTCGGAGGTCACCACGGCGTACACCGCGAGCAGGCGTTCGGGGACGGGGATCACGATGGTGTCAGCCACGTTGGGCAGGCTACGCGGTCCAGAAAGCGAGAATGACTTCCACCTCACGCACGGTGTGTGTCATGCTCGGGGCGTGACACACCGCTTCGTGATCATTATTCGCTAGCGCGCCCGGCATCCCTGGCGCGCTGACCTCTCGTTCTCACGGGAGGTTTTTTTGTTGCCCCACACCGAACCGAGCGAAGGACCAGACCGTGGCCAGCACGACGAGCAGCACCGACGCATTCCACGTCTACGACACGACACTGCGTGACGGCGCACAGCAGGAGGGTCTCAACCTCTCCGTCGAGGACAAGCTGGCGATCTCCCGACACCTCGACGAGCTCGGCGTGGGCTACATCGAGGGTGGTTGGCCGGGCTCCAACCCCAAGGACACCGAGTTCTTCCGCCGGGCACGGCACGAGCTCGGCCTCCAGAACGCCACACTGGCGGCGTTCGGAGCGACCCGTCGCGCCGGCGTCGCCGCCGCCGACGACCCCCTTGTCGCGGCTCTGCGCGACTCTGGGGCCAGCGTGGTGACGCTGGTTGCGAAGAGCCACGACCGGCACGTGGAGCAGGCGTTGCGCACGTCCCTGCACGAGAACCTCGCGATGGTCCGCGACACCGTCGCCCACCTCCGGGCCGAGGGGCAGCGCGTGTTCCTCGACGCCGAGCACTTCTTCGACGGGTACCGGGACAACCGCGACTACGCGTTGGAGGTCGTCCGCGCCGCCGTCGAGGCGGGTGCTGACCTGGTCGCGCTGTGCGACACCAACGGCGGCATGCTGCCCGTGGCGGTCGGCGACGTCGTCGACGACGTCATCGCCTCGACGGGCGCCCGCGTCGGGATCCACTGCCACAACGACACCGGCTGCGCGGTGGCCAACACGCTCTCCGCCGTCCGTGCCGGAGCGACACACGTCCAGGG
>JBOHDD010000194.1:0-3853 GCA_050699155.1 Nocardioidaceae bacterium | reverse complement strand
GTGGGCTGCGGTTCGACCACGGCCACCGAGCCGCCGTACCCCCGCGCAGCGGCCGCGACCTCCAGGCCGATCCAGCCGGCGCCGATGACCACGACGCGAGGCTTGGTCTCGAACCTCTTCCTCAGGGCCTGGGACTCGGCCAGGGTGCGTAGGTAGTGCACCCCCTCGGCGTCGGCGCCGGGGATGTCGATCGTGCGCACCGCGGACCCGGTCGCGAGCAGCAGCCGGTCGTACTTCAGCTTGTCCTGATGGTGGACGTAGACGTTGTGGGCGGCCAGGTCCAACCGCCACACCGGGCTGCCGAGGCGCAGCTCCACGTCGTTGTCGGCGTACCACTCCCGGTCGTGCAGGAATGCCGACTCGTAGGGCTCCTCACCCTTCAGCGCGCCCTTGGACAGCGGGGGCCGGTCGTAGGGAAGGTCATTGTCGGCATCGACCATGACGATGGAGCCGGTGAAGCCCTCCGACCGCAACGTCTCGGCGGCCTTGACTCCCGCCAGGCTCCCGCCGACGATCACGAACCGCTGTTGGCTCACTGCTGCACCCTCTCCGTCAGTCCTGCATCAGGTCGGTGTGCCAGGCCACCGCCGAGGCGTCGGTGAGCGAGGCGACCTGGTCAACGATGACACGTAACCGCGAAGCATCGTCGGGCGCAAGGTCGAAGTCGCCACGGAAGACGGGCTCGAGCAGCTTCGGAGCAGTCGCCTCCAGACCTCGGACGAGGTCGGTGACCATCTCGCGCTGCCGGACGAGCACCGCCACCCGGTCGTCGGTGCGCATCACGTAATGCGCGGCCAGACCCTTGAGCACGGCGATCTCCTCCCGCGTGTGCACCGGCACCTGGAGGTCGGCGGCGTACCGCACGAGCGGACCGCCGCCGTTGTCGGCGATGGTGGACCGCTCGACCTCGCTGCAGAACCTGCCGACCAGCTGGCTGGTGAGGTTCTTCAGCGCCGCCTGCGCCGGGCGTGTCCCGTCGTAGCGCCGGTGCGGCCATCCGGGCGCGGACCGTAGCCGGTCGACGGCGGCCTCGAGGTCGTCGACCGAGGCGGTCGGGAGATACCAGTCGAGTACGGCGGCGTGCACGGCCGCGCGCTCGGAGGGGTCGTCCAGCACCGTCAGGTCGAACCGGCCTGCCGCGACGGCGTCCTCGACGTCATGCACGGAGTAGGCGATGTCGTCGGCCAGGTCCATCACCTGGGCCTCCAGGCAGGTGCGGCCGGCGGGCGCGTCCGCCCGCATCCACGAGAACGCCTCGGCGTCGTCGGCATAGACCCCGAACTTGCGGATCCGTCGTGGCGACCCGTCCGCGTGCGCCCCCAGCGGAGTGGGCGCGTCATCGCGGGGCCAGGGGTACTTGGTGGCGGCGTCCAGCGACGCCCTCGTCAGGTTGAGCCCTGCGCTGCCGCCGTCGGCGTGCGGGGTCTTGGGCTCGAGCCGGGTGAGGATGCGCAGCGTCTGGGCATTGCCCTCGAACCCACCGGCGGAGGCGGCGACGTCGTCGAGGGCACGCTCACCGTTGTGCCCGAACGGCGGATGGCCGAGGTCGTGGGCCAGGCAGGCGGTCTCGACGACGTCGGGGTCACAGCCGAGTGCGCGCGCGAGCTCCCGGCCGATCTGCGCGACCTCGAGCGTGTGCGTCAGCCGGTTGCGCACGAAGTCGTCGCTGCCCGGCCCGACCACCTGTGTCTTCGCGGCGAGGCGGCGCAGCGCCGCCGAGTGCACCACGCGTGCATGGTCGCGCTGGAACGGTCCACGCTCGGACCGCTTCGAGGGCTCGTCGGCCATCCGTGCGGTGTCGTCGGGGCCGTAACCGGCGCCCGGCAAGGCTTCACCCATCTGCCGATCATCGCAGCAGGGGCGGACACATTCCCATGTCGCGGTGGCGCCGGGGCTGTCAAGGTCGCATGCCCGCACGCATGACACCGTTGCCCGGGTGAGCAACCCTGAGAGCCGGTCCGGATCCGTCGCCGCCCTGGTCACGGTGTTCGCGCTCAACGGCTTCCTGATGGCACAGGTGGTGTCACGGATGCCGACGCTACGGGACCAGGTCGACGCCTCGACCGCCCGGCTCGGCCTCGCGTTGGTGGCGGTCGGCGTGGGGTCGATGATCGGCATGCCGTGGACGGCACGGCTGACCGAGCGCTTCGGCAGCGCCGCCGTGGTGATGGCCAGCGCGACACTGAACATCGCGGGCTGGGCCTCGCTGGCCCTGGTGCAGACACCGACCACCCTGACCGTGGCACTGTTCGTCGTCGGCCTGAACGTCGGCGTCTGGGATGTCGCGATGAACGTGCAGGGCAACACGCTCGAGATGCTGCTCCGCCGCGTACTCATGCCGCGGCTGCACGCCGGCTTCTCCGCGGGGACCGTGGCCGGTGCTCTCACCGGTGCGGCCTGCGCTGCTGCCGGCGTACCGCTGAGCGTGCAGCTTCCCGTGATCTCCGCGGTCGGTCTGGTGCTCGTGACCTGGGGGGTACGGCAGTTCGTCCCCGACCCGCATCAGCGCAGCCAGCGCGACGACCGCCAGACCGACGGTCAGACCGGGCGCCAGACGGGGCGCCAGACCGGTCGCCAGTCCGGGCGGGAGCCCGGCGCCCGCCGTACCCGGCTCTCCGGCCTGGAGCTGCTGCTGGGCCTGCTCACGTTCTCGACAGCGCTCGGCGAGGGAGCCGCGAACGACTGGCTCGCGCTCGTGCTCGTGGACGAGCGAGGGGCGGCCGAGTCGGTCGGGGCGCTGACATTCGCCGCGTTCAACGTCGCGATGACCGTCGGCCGGCTCGGTGGCGGTGCCCTGATCCGGCGCCGTGGACGGGCCCTGGTGCTGCGCCTCAGCGGTGTCACGGCGGTCACGGGTGTACTGCTGGTCGCCTTGGTACCCAGCCTGGCGGCATCGATGACCGGGGGGCTGATGTGGGGGCTGGGACTGTCCGTGGTGTTCCCGGCCACGATGTCGGCGGCCGGGGAGATCCCCGACCGTGGGCCGCACGCCATCGGTGTGGTCTCCACGATCGGGTACGTCGGCTTCCTCGCCGGGGCGCCCACGATCGGCCTGCTGGCCGAACAGGTCGGTCTGGACCTGGCACTGCTGGTGGTCGCGGTCGTGTGCTCGCTGGTGTTCCTCCTGGCCGGGGCCGCGCACGAACGCACTCCGGCGCACGCGCAGGAGCCGACCACCCGCCACCCATGACCGGTGCGCGGCGCCGCCGGTCAGAGTACGGCGGCGCGGCCGGCCTCGAGGCGGGCGACCGGGATCCGGAAGGGCGAGCAGGAGACGTAGTCGAGCCCCACGTCGTGGAAGAAGTGCACGCTGTCCGGGTCGCCTCCGTGCTCACCACAGATACCCAGCTTCAGGTCTGGGCGCGCCGCACGTCCGGCCTCGACCGTCATCTGCACCAGCTCACCGACACCATCGCGATCGATGGACTCGAACGGTGATACGCCGAAGATCCCCTTCTCCATGTAGGCCCCGAAGAACGACGCCTCCACGTCGTCGCGGGAGAACCCCCACGTCATCTGGGTGAGGTCGTTGGTGCCGAAAGAGAAGAAGTCCGCCGCCCCGGCGATCTGCCCGGCGGTGACCGCGGCCCGCGGCAGCTCGATCATGGTGCCGACCGTGCAGTGCAGGTCGATGCCGGTCTCCGACGCCACCGCGTCGAGCACCCGCCACACCTCGTCGCGAGCCAGCTCCAGCTCCTGCACGGTGGCCACCAGCGGCACCATGATCTCGGGCCGCGGGTCCTGGCCGGCCCGCTTGAGCGCCACGCAGGCGTCGGCGATCGCCTTCACCTGCATGCCGAACAGCCCCTCGACGACCAGGCCCAGCCGCACGCCGCGCAGCCCCAGCATCGGG
>JBOHDD010000193.1:0-2367 GCA_050699155.1 Nocardioidaceae bacterium | reverse complement strand
CGCCGCCTCCTGCGGGGGCGGTGGCGGTGGGGGGATCAGCGTGCGCAGGCCGAGAGACTCCGTCACACGGCGCAGGTCGCGGGGGTGCGGCCTCCTCCAGTGCAGCGACTCCGCGATCACGCACAGCGCGTCGTAGGGGTCACCGGGGTGCACGCCGGAGACCTCCAGGTCACCGGCGACGTAGGCGCGGGCCATCCCCAATGTGCTGGGTGCCGTCAGCAGGTAGGCGGCCCCCCGCGAGTTGTTCAGGTGGAAGGCGATCGGTGCGTCCTCCGGCCCGGCGCTGCTGCCGTCGTACCCGGTGAACCGGAACCGCACCGTGCCCTCGGTGAACAGGTCGAGGATCTGCGCCAGCGTCAGCTGACGCGGGGTTGCCTTCGTGGACGCGACATCAGTCATGCTTCGACTCACCGTTTCAGTGTAGAGCGCAACTAACCGCCGGCGCCGCCCGGTTTCACCGTCGACGAACCGCCTTGTCGTAGAGACCGAGCAGCCGTTGCCCGGGATCGTAGCGCCGCTTGAGGTCGCCGTACGTGCTTCCGCCGTATGCCGCCCAGAACGTGTCCTCGTCGTAGTACGCGTCGGAGTACAACGCCTTGTGGCCGCCGAACGAGCTCACGGCGTCCTCGACCCGGCGGTTGACGTCTCCGTCGCGCGCGCCGGGCTCGATCGGCACGGTGCCCCAGAAGCCCACGTTGACGTACACCTGACCCGCCTGGAGTGGGTAGAGCGGCCACGGCCGCTCACCGACCGACAGCGTGCCGAGGGGCCCGCCGTCACCACGCAGCCGCAGGGGACACAGCCAGACCGGGTCCATGCCGACGTGCTCGGAGAACCAGCGCAGGAAGCCGGCGGTCTGCGAGACCGGCACCTCCACGTCCTGGATGACTCGCTCGCGCTCCGGGCGGCCACGTGCGCGGTCGACGCGCGCAGCCAGCCGCAGGCGGTCCTCTAGCCGGACCAGCCGGTGGTACACGTCGCTGCGACGCCACCGGCGCGGCCACACCCGCCGGAGCACCGGGTGCTGCGCGCCGAACGCCCGGGAGCACCAGAACCAGTCGGTGTCCCAGCGCCACAGGTAGTCGTGCACCGTGAGGGTGTCCTCGCGGCGGTCCCGCAGTGAGCGGTAGAAGACCTGCTGACCGGTGTAGTCACTGACGTGCTCGGCACGGTCCGCCCAGCGGCCGAGGGTGAGGTAGAGCTCCTCGGTGGAGAACATCACCCCGTCGACGAAGTCCACGCGCTGGGAGTCCCAGCTGCCCTCGTCCGCGATCCGGGCCACGGCCTGCGCCAACGACTCCGGGTCGTCGAAGCGGACGTGCCGCAGTGCGACGTACGGCTGGACCGGCGCCAGCTCGATGCGCAGCCTGGTGGTGTACCCGAGGGTTCCGTAGGAGTTGGGGAACCCGCGCATCAGGTCCTCGTGCTCGCCCGGACGCACGGTCAGCAGCCGGCCGTCCCCGGTGAGCACGTCCATCTCCAGGACCGACTCGTGCGGAAGGCCCTGCCACAGCGACGTCGACTCGATGCCGAGCCCGGTGACCGCGCCGCCGAGGGTGATCGTGCGCAGCTGGGGGACGACCTGGGGCATCAGCCCGTGCTCGAGCGTGGCCTCCACCAGGTGCTCGTAGGTGCACATGCCCTGTACGTCGGCTGTCCGCGCCTGCGGGTCGACCGCCAGGACTCCGTCCAGGCCGTCGACGTCGAGACCGGGGGCATCGTTGCGGCCACGCGGGCGGAAGAGGTTGGAGGTGCGTTTGGCCAGCCGGACGGTGGCAGAGCCTGGGATCGCCCGGTAGCTGGCCAGCAGCCGCTCCACCGCCTGACGATGCTGCGTCGCGCGGTCGGCGGTCCCCGCCTGCTCCTGCCCCGTCGTCATCGCCGCATCACGGCGGCGAGGTCGGGGCGCTCGAAGAACTCGGCGGTCTCGCGCGCCGTGGGCTTGCCCTTGTCCGGGTCCGCCCCGGCCTCGACGAGCGCGTGCACCACCTCGTCCTCGCCCTTGAACACCGCACCGGCCAGCGGCGACTGTCCACGGTCGTTGAGGGCGTCCACGTCCGCGCCGCGCTCGGCCAGTCCGGTGACCAGCTCGGCGTGTCCGTGGTAGGCGGCCAGCATCAGCAGGGTGTTGCCGCTGGCGTCGGTGAGGGCGACCGGCGCGCCCTTGTCGACGTACTCCAGAAGCGTCGCCTCGCCGGCGCGGGCGAGGTCGAAGAGCCGGTGCGCGAGCTCGACGGCGCGGTCGGCGGGGTCGCTCATGCGCTCAGACTATCGGCGCCCCGCCACCCCCTTCCCGTTCTTCCCCTCCCTCACCCCCCTCTCCTCCGGCGAGCGGGCAAACTTGCGACCGCGCTCACTATGTGGACA
>JBOHDD010000192.1:0-2806 GCA_050699155.1 Nocardioidaceae bacterium | reverse complement strand
ACCGTGCTGAAGGACGGACGCACGGTCGGCGCCGGCCTCGATGCCAAGCAGACGCACACGTCGGAGCTGATCCGGTCGATGACCGGCCGCGAGATCGAGTACGTCTTCCCGGACCGCCTGGAGCGCGACGCCCAGGCGCCCGTGGTGCTGGCCGTGAACGACCTCGCGTCGTCCGGCGTCTTCTCGGACGTCTCCTTCGAGGTTCGAGCCGGGGAGGTCGTCGGCCTCGCCGGGCTGGTGGGCGCAGGCCGCTCCGAGATCCTGGAGACGGTCTACGGCGCACGGCGCCCGACGGCGGGAACCGTGACCGTGGACGGCAAGCGGCTGCGGCACGGCTCCGTGCCGGTCGCCGTCGGCGCCGGGGTGGGGCTGTGTCCGGAGGAACGCAAGAGCCAGGCGCTGCTCCTGGACGAGGCCGTCTACCGCAACATCACGGTCTCCAACCTCGAACGCTTCACCCGCGCGGGCTTCCTCAACCGGGCGGCCGAGCGCGTGGCCGCGGAGGAGATCGCCAACGCACTCGATGTGCGTCCGAGCGGCACCGAACGACTCGTCCGCACCCTGTCGGGAGGAAACCAGCAGAAGGTCGTGCTCGCGCGGTGGCTGCTGCGCGACTGCAGGGTCCTGATGCTCGACGAGCCCACAAGAGGCGTCGACGTCGGCGCCCGGACCGAGATCTATGCGCTGGTGCGGTCGCTGGCGGCACGCGGCGTGGCGGTCGTGGTGGTATCCAGCGAGGTCGAGGAGGTCCTCGGCCTGGCCGACCGCGTCCTGGTCGTCCGTGACGGCCGGGTGGTGCACGAGGGACCGGCCGACCAGATCGATGAGCACCGGGTCCTCGACCTGGTCATGGAAGGGAGCGCGGCGTGAGCCCGAAGACCCGCCAGCCGGAGTCCACGGCGGAGGCACAGGTGGCGCCCGAGCAGCGTGGACAGGGCACCCAGAAGCACAGGTTCCGCGGCGCGGTGGACACCTCGCTCGGGCGCAACCTGGGCCTGGTGGTAGCGCTGGCATTGCTCTGCCTCTTCGGCTTCGCCACCTCCGGAGAGCGCTTCGCCAGCGTCGACAACGTCCTGACGATCCTGAGGCTGGCATCCGTCATCGGCGTGGTCAGCATCGGCATGACGTTCGTGATCACCGGAGGTGGGATCGACCTGTCGGTCGGCGCCCTGGTCGCGCTGTCCTCGGTGTGGGCCACGACGTTGGCCACCCAGACGATGGCGCGGGAGTTCCACTGGATCCTGATGGTGTCGACCGCCCTGCTCGTCGGGGTCGGCTGCGGGCTGGTCAACGGTCTGCTGGTGGCCTACGGCAAGGTCGTCCCGTTCATCGCCACGCTGGCGATGCTGGCGTCGGCGAGGGGCCTGGCCGAGATCATCGCCAACCGTCGGACGCAGATCATCGACGTGTCCGGTTTCCTCGACTTCTTCAGCGCATCGGTGCTCGGCGTCCCCGTCCTGGTGATCATCTTCGCGCTGGTGGCGATCGCGGGCTGGGTGCTGCTGAACCGGACCACGTTCGGCCGTCGGACGTTCGCCGTCGGCGGCAACCCGGAGGCCGCAAGGCTGGCTGGGCTGAGGGTGCAGCGGCACACGGTGATGCTCTACGCGCTCGTCGGCCTGTGCTGCGGCATCGCCGCCGTGATGCTGATGGCGCGGACGACAACAGGCTCGTCCACCCACGGGACGCTCTACGAGCTGGAGGCGATCGCCGCCGTCGTGATCGGAGGGACGCTGCTGAGCGGGGGCCGCGGCACGATCACCGGCACGGTCTTCGGGGTGCTCATCTTCAGCACCCTCTCGAACGTCTTCATCCTCAACAACCTCTCGATCTCTGCGCAGTCCGTTGCGAAGGGCCTGATCATCGTCGTCGCCGTCCTCCTGCAGCAGCGCTTCGCGGTGCGAGGCACCAAGACCTAACGGGTCAACACCAACCAGAAGCCCAAGCGTGGGACTCGGGATGAGGTCCCGTCACCGACAAGGAGCAGCAATGTCAGACCGCATCACACCACTGCGCCGGTTGCTCACGACCGCTGGGGCCTTCCTGGCCGCCGGTGTGCTCGTGGCCGGCTGCACGAGCAACACACCGGAGTCACAGGGGGCGGAGACCGGCGGAGGCACCGACGCCGCTCCCGTGAGCTCCAACGACAAGCCGGGCGAGAAGGTCACCATCGGCTTCTCGGCACCGGCCGCCGACCACGGCTGGATGGCCCAGATCACCCAGGCCGCCAAGGACGAGGCCAAGAAGTACGAGGACGTCAACCTGGTCGTCGCGGAAGGTACCAACGACGTCAGCCTCCAGATCAGCCAGGTCGAGACCTTCATCAACAACAAGGTCGATGCGATCGTCCTGCTTCCCTTCGACGGCGCCGCGTTGACACCGGTCGCCCTGAAGGCAATGGAGGCAGGCATCCCGGTCATCAACGTGGACCGCGAGTTCAACAGCCCGTTCGCCGCCCGGGCGACCGTGCTCGGTGACAACTACGGCATGGGCGTCTCGGCGGGCACCTACATCTGCCAGCAGCTGGGCGGTCAACCCAACGCCGTCGTCGCCGAGATCGCCGGCATCGACTCCCTCCCCTTGACCCAGGACCGCAGCCGCGGCTTCCGGGACGCGCTCAAGGACTGTGGTCTCGACGTCGACAACCGCGTCGCCGCGGAGTTCACCGTCGAGTCGGGCGAGGCTGCCGCGTCGAACCTGCTGCAGGCGGCACCCAAGATCGACGCCATCTGGAACCACGACGACGACCAGGGTGTCGGTGTGATGGCGGCGATCCGCAACTCCGGACGGGACGAGTTCTTCGTCG
>JBOHDD010000191.1:0-14305 GCA_050699155.1 Nocardioidaceae bacterium | reverse complement strand
GCCGATGGAGTACGCCCTCGAGCTCAACCGCCTGATCGAGCTGCAGATGGAAGGCGCCGTCGGCTGATGGCCGTCACCTCCACCGAACGCCCGCACAGAGACGAAAGCGACCCCGCAGTGAGCAACGTGCACTCCGCCGTCGAGAAGGTGGCCAGCCACCTGCACCCCGCTGGCTCCTTCGAGCTCGACGACCACGCGGTGCCGACGGGTCGCGAGGAGGTGTGGCGGTTCACCCCGCTGAAGCGGGTGAAGGGCCTGCACAACGGCAAGTTCGAGAGCGACGGCAAGGTCGTCGTCGACGTCGACACCGGCGACGACGTCCAGGTGGAGACCGTCGAGCGCACCGACGAGCGCCTCGGCAGCGTCTACACACCCGGTGACCGGGTCAGCGCGCAGGCCTGGAGCTCGTTCAGGCAGGCGACCGTGCTCACCGTGCCGGCCGAGGCGGTCGTGGAGCAGCCGGTGGTGCTCACAGTGCGCGGCGAGAGCGACGGCGACCAGGCGTCCTTCGGGCACCTGTTCGTCGACGTGCAGCCGCACGCCTCGGCGACCCTGGTGATCGACCACCAGGGCCATGCCGTGACCGCGTCCAACGTGGAGGTGCGGGTTGGCGACGGTGCCCGGGTGACGGTCGTGTCGGTGCAGGACTGGGGCGACGACGCGGTACAGCTGGGCCACCAGCACGCGCTGGTCGGCCGGGACGCGACGTACAAGCACGTGGTGGTCACCTTCGGCGGCGACCTGGTTCGGCTGAGCTCCTCGGTCGACTACGCCGGCCCCGGGGGAGAGGTCGAGATGCTCGGCCTCTACTTCGCCGACGCCGGCCAGCACCTCGAGCACCGGCTGTTCGTCGACCACAACGCGCCGAACACCAAGAGCAACGTCGACTACAAGGGTGCCCTGCAGGGTGACGGTGCGCACACCGTGTGGATCGGCGACGTGCTGATCCGCAAGGTCGCCGAGGGGATCGACACCTACGAGTCCAACCGCAATCTGGTCCTCACCGACGGCTGTCGCGCCGACTCGGTCCCCAACCTCGAGATCGAGACGGGAGAGATCGAGGGTGCGGGCCACGCGTCCGCAACCGGCCGATTCGACGACGAGCAGCTGTTCTACCTGCAGAGCCGCGGCGTCACCCAGGACGAGGCGAGGCGCCTCGTCGTGCACGGGTTCTTCGCCGACATCATCCGCCGGATCGGCGTCAGGGAGGTCGAGGACCGCCTGCTCGCCGCGGTGGAGGTCGAGCTGGCCAGAAACGTCGGGCTCCCGTCCGCGACCTCAGTGGGTGTCGAGCAGTGAGCGACTTCCTGCACGCCGCCGCTCTCGTAGACATCCCGGACGGGGGCACCCTCGCGGTCGAGGTCGACGGTGTCGAGATCGCGTTGGTCAGGACCGAGGACGAGGTCTTCGCGATCCACGACGAGTGCTCGCACGCGTCCATCCCGCTGAGCGAGGGCGATGTCGAGGGCTGCGAGATCGAGTGCTGGCTGCACGGCTCGATGTTCGACCTGCGCACCGGCAAGCCGACCAACCTGCCCGCGACCGAGCCCGTGAACATCTATCCCTGCAAGGTCGACGGTGACGCCGTCTATGTCGACCCACACCACCCGTTGACCACAGACCAGCCAACTCACTGATACGGAGCTCGACCACATGGCCACTCTGGACATCCGCGACCTACACGTGTCGGTCGACACCGAGGACGGCCCGAAGGAGATCCTTCGGGGCGTCGACCTGACCGTGCGGTCCGGCGAGACACACGCGATCATGGGCCCCAACGGCTCGGGCAAGTCGACGCTCGCCTACTCGATCGCCGGCCACCCGAAGTACAAGATCACCAGCGGAACCGTGACCCTCGACGGCGTCGACATGCTCCAGCTGAGCGTCGACGAGCGTGCTCGCGCGGGCCTTTTCCTGGCGATGCAGTACCCCGTCGAGGTGCCTGGTGTCTCCGTCGCGAACTTCCTGCGTACGGCGAAGACCGCCGTGGACGGCGAGGCTCCCAAGCTGCGCCACTGGGTGCGGGACGTCAACGAGGCCATGGAACGGATGTCGATGGACACAGCGTTCGCGCAGCGGAACGTCAACGAGGGCTTCTCCGGTGGTGAGAAGAAGCGGCACGAGATCGTCCAGCTCGAGCTGCTGAACCCCCGGTTCGCGGTCCTGGACGAGACCGACTCCGGTCTCGACATCGACGCGCTCAAGGTCGTCGCGGAGGGCGTGAACCGTTTCCGTGAGCAAGGTGACCGCGGTGTCCTGCTGATCACGCACTACACCCGGATCCTGCGCTACATCCAGCCCGACTTCGTGCACGTGTTCGTCGGGGGGCGGGTCGCCGAGGAGGGCGGTGCCGAGCTCGCCGAGCAGCTCGAGTCCGAGGGCTACGACAAGTACGTCAAGGCGGCGGCAGGGCAGTGAACACCACCAGCGGGCTTGACGTGTCGACGCCGTACGACGTCGACAAGATCCGGGCCGACTTCCCGATCCTGTCGCGGCGGCTCGCCGACGACCGGCCGCTGGTCTACCTCGACAGTGCCAACACGTCGCAGAAGCCGCGTCAGGTCCTCGACGTCCTGGCCGAGCACTACAGCCAGCACAACGCCAACGTCGCCCGGGCGGTGCACCAGCTCGGCGCCGAGGCGACGGAGGCGTTCGAGGGGGCACGCGACAAGGTCGGCCGGTTCATCGGTGCGCCCAGCCGCGACGAGATGATCTTCACCAAGAACTCCTCCGAGGCGCTGAACCTCGTCGCCAACACGCTGGCCTGGGCGAAGGGGCCACGCGCGGTCGGCGAGGGCGACGACGTCGTCATCACCGAGATGGAGCACCACTCCAACATCGTCCCGTGGCAGCTGCTCACCGAGCGCACAGGCGCGCGGCTGCGCTGGTTCGGGCTGACCGACGAGGGACGGCTCGACCTGTCCGACATCGACGAGCTGATCACGGAGCGGACCAAGGTGGTCTCGTTGGTGTGGGTGTCGAACATGCTCGGCACCGTCAACCCGGTCGGTGAGATCGCACGCCGGGCTCACGAGGTCGGCGCGCTGGTGGTGGTGGACGCCTCGCAGGCGGTGCCGCAGATGCCGGTCGACGTCGTCGAGCTGGGTGCCGACCTGGTCGCCTTCACCGGCCACAAGATGGTCGGACCCACCGGGGTCGGCGTGCTCTGGGGCCGGCGCGAGGTGCTCGAGGAGCTGCCGCCCTTCCTCGGCGGCGGCGAGATGATCGAGACGGTCACCATGGAGCGCTCGACCTTCGCCGAGCCGCCGCACAAGTTCGAGGCGGGCACGCCGCCGATCGCTCAGGCGATCGGGTTGGGCGCCGCGGTCGACTACCTCACCTCGATCGGGATGCACAACGTGGCGGCGCACGAGCGGGAGATCACCGCCTACGCCCTCGACGGGCTGACGGCCATCGACGGCCTCACCCTGCTCGGCCCGGCCGAGGCGGTCGACCGTGGTGGCGCGATCAGCTTCGAGATCGAGGGTGTGCACCCGCACGACGTCAGCCAGGTGCTGGACTCCCTGGGGATCGCGGTGCGTGCCGGTCACCACTGCGCCAAGCCCACGCATCACCGGTTCGGGGTGCAGGCGTCGACCCGCGCGTCCGGCTACCTCTACACCACCAGGGCCGAGGTCGACGCGCTGGTCGAAGGCATCGAGTACACCAAGAAGTTCTTCCGGGTGGGCTGACTGTTGAACCTCGACTCGCTGTACCAGGAGATCATCCTGGACCACTACAAGAACCCCCATCACGCAGGTCTGCGGGAGCCGTTCGAGGCCGAGGTGCACCACGTGAACCCGACCTGCGGTGACGAGCTGACGTTGCGTGTGCACCTCGACCGGTCCGGCGGCGAGACGGTCGTCGCCGACGTGTCGTACGACGCCGAGGGGTGCTCGATCTCACAGGCCTCGGCCTCGGTGATGGCCGACCTGGTCATCGGGAAGCCCCTGGGCGAGGCGCTCGGCCTGCACCAGGAGTTCCTGACGCTGATGCAGGGCAGGGGGCAGGTGGAGCCCGACGAGGACAGCCTGGAGGACGCGATCGCGTTCGCCGGCGTGGCCAAGTTCCCGGCCCGGGTGAAGTGCGCGCTGCTGGCGTGGATGGCGTGGAAGGACGCGACAGCGCAGACTGTTGGACAGGACCAGATGACGGAGTCTCCAGAAGCAGAGGAGAGCGTGCGATGACTGATCTGCCAGACGTCGACCTCGACGGTCCAAAGCCCGTCTCCGAGGACGACGTGACCGAGGCGATGAAGGACGTCGTCGACCCCGAGCTGGGGATCAACGTCGTCGACCTGGGTCTGGTCTATGGCGTCAAGGTCGAGGACGCCAAGGACGCCGTCATCGACATGACGCTGACCTCGGCCGCATGTCCGCTCACCGACGTGATCGAGGAGCAGACCCAGCAGGCGCTCGAGGGCCTGGTCGACGACTTCCGGATCAACTGGGTCTGGATGCCGCCGTGGGGCCCGGACAAGATCACCGACGACGGTCGAGAGCAACTGCGCGCACTGGGCTTCAACGTCTGAGCACGGATCGCCGGCAGCGGAGGATCCTGGACGCGTGAGCAGTCACGATCCTCCGTCGTCTGCCGTCCCGGACACCAGCAGGCGGGTCGAGGTCGACCCGGGACGCCTGAGCGGGTGGATCGACCGCTTCGCCGGCAACCACGGTGAGCTGCTCGTCCGAGCTGGCGATGGCGGCGTCGTAGTGCTCGCCGCACCGGACGGCGCCGTCGCCGCGGTAGACCCGCCGTGGCCGTGCGGGCCGCCCGTGCAGGCTCCCTCGTCGCCTCCCGGCGTTGCCACCGGCGTAACGGACGCGGCCGCGGTGCTGACGTGCCTCGCGGAGGACGTCCAGCGGGCGCGCACCGTCGGGCTGCTGTTGGTCCGCCGCGGCGGCTTCGCGGTCGGCGTGGCCGACGGCCCCGACCTGGTCGACGGCAAGGTCGGGCGGCGGCACGTGCAGGGGAGGACCAAGGCCGGCGGGTGGTCCCAGCAGCGGTACGCCCGGCGCCGGGACGCGCAGGCGAGGGAGGCGTTCGCGGCCGCCGCCGACGCTGCGGTGAGACTGCTGCGACCGCGCGTGCGCGACCTCGACGGCCTGGTCACCGGCGGAGACCGCGCGGCCGTGTCCGCGGTCCTGGCGGACCCGCGGTTGCGGGCCCTCAGCGACCTGCCGCAGGGCCGCTTCCTCGCCGTACCCGACCCTCGGCGCCGGGTGCTGGAGGACGCCGTACGCCGTAGCCGCGCCGTGGCGATCGACGTCTTCGACCCGCTGCGAGACCCGAGCCGCCCGCCGATCCGCGAGCCGTAGACTTGACCGTCGCTCGGTCACCCGAGCCGTTCGTTTCCGTGGCGCACCCCCACACCTGGAGCCTGCCCCTTCCATGATCACCGCCCATGCGCTCGAGATCCGTGCCGGCGCACGGCTGCTGATGGCAGACACCTCGTTCCGGGTCGGTCCCGGCGACAAGGTGGGTCTCGTCGGACGCAACGGTGCCGGCAAGACGACCCTGACAAGGGTGCTGGCCGGGGAGGCGATGCCGGCGGGAGGCTCGGTCCGCCGGTCCGGCTCGGTGGGCTATCTGCCACAGGACCCTCGTACGGCCGACCCCGAGACCAGTGCGGGCGACCGCATCCTTTCGGCTCGCGGGCTGGACGAGGTGGTGCGCCGCCTGCGTTCGGCCGAGCAGGAGATGGGTTCCGGTGACGCGGACGTGACCGCCGACGCGATGGCGCGGTATGCGCGCGCTGACGCCGAGCTGCACGCCGGCGGCGGCTACGCGGCGGAGTCCGAGGCGGCGACGATCGCGGCGAGCCTCGGTCTTCCGGACCGCGTGCTGGCACAACACCTGGGCACGCTGTCGGGCGGCCAGCGCCGCCGGGTGGAGCTGGCCAGGATCCTGTTCTCCGGCGCCGAGACGCTGCTGCTCGATGAGCCAACCAACCACCTCGACGCGGACTCGATCGTCTGGCTCCGGGAGTTCCTGCGCAACCACAAGGGT
Source organism: Nocardioidaceae bacterium (assembly GCA_050699155.1). Classification (GTDB taxonomy): domain Bacteria; phylum Actinomycetota; class Actinomycetes; order Propionibacteriales; family Nocardioidaceae; genus JBOHDD01. The sequence continues at coordinate 8,296 of JBOHDD010000191.1, read as the reverse complement.
GGCCTGGTCGTGATCAGCCACGACGTCGCGCTGCTTGAGACCACGGTGAACAGGGTGCTGCACCTCGACGCCAACCGCGCCGAGGTCGACGTCTACAACGTCGGCTGGAAGGCGTACGTCGAGCAGCGCGAGAACGACGAGAGGCGCCGTCGGCGCGAGCGCACGAACGCCGAACGCAAGGCCTCCGCACTGACCGAGCAGGCGAACAGGATGCGGGCGAAGGCGACCAAGGCCAGCGCGGCGCAGAGCATGCTGAAACGTGCCGACCGGCTGACAGCCGGCCTGGAGGGCGAACGGCGTACCGACAAGGTCGCCAGGATCGCGTTTCCGACCCCGGCACCGTGCGGCAAGACGCCCCTCACCGCCGAAGGGCTGTCGAAGTCGTACGGCTCGCTCGAGGTGTTCACCGACGTCGACCTCGCCATCGACCGGGGCACCCGGGTCGTCGTCCTGGGGCTCAACGGTGCCGGCAAGACCACCCTGCTGCGGATCCTCGCCGGTCTCGACGGGGCAGACACGGGCAGCGTGCTACCAGGGCACGGCCTCACGCTGGGCTACTACGCGCAGGAGCACGAGACCCTCGACGTGGAACGCACCGTCCTGGAGAACATGCAGAGCGCGGCTCCGCAGCTCACCGACACGCAGGCCCGCAGCGTGCTGGGGTCGTTCCTGTTCTCCGGCGACGACAGCCACAAGCCGGCGGCTGTGCTCTCCGGCGGGGAGAAGACCCGTCTCGCCCTGGCCTCGCTGGTCGTCTCCGCCGCCAATGTCCTGCTGCTGGACGAGCCCACCAACAACCTCGACCCCGCCTCCCGTGAGGAGGTGCTGGGCGCGATCCGCCGCTACCAGGGCGCCATCGTGCTGGTGACACACGACGAGGGCGCCGTGGAGGCACTCGAGCCGGACAAGGTTCTGCTGCTGCCCGACGGTGACGAGGACCTGTGGGGCAGCGATTACCTCGAGCTGGTCGCCCTGGCCTGACCGGCCGGCGTGAGGCACCCTAGGCTCGCCCTCATGGACCAGAGCCGGGAGCTCGCCGACGCCGGGCTACGCCTCGAGGTCGACGGCGCCGTCGCGACCGTCGTCCTCGACCGGGCGGAGAAGCGCAACGCACAGACCCCGACGATGTGGCGTGGCCTGGCCGAGATCGGCCGGCAGCTGGACCGGGACATCCGGGTGGTGGTGCTGCGCGGTGAGGGCCCCTCCTTCTCGGCCGGGCTGGACCGGCGGATGTTCACACCCGAGGGGATTCCCGGCGAGGGTTCGCTGTTCGGGCTGACCGAGCTGGACGACGGCGCCCTGGTCGCGGAGATCGAGGAGTACCAGGCGGCCTTCACCTGGTGGCGCCGTCCCGAGATCGTGACGATCGCCGCGGTGCAGGGCCACGCCGTCGGCGCGGGCTTCCAGCTCGCGCTGGCCTGCGACCTGAGGGTGGTGGCCGTGGACGTGCAGTTCGCCATGCTGGAGCCCGGCCTGGGCCTGGTGCCCGACCTGGGCGGCACCAAGCCACTGGTCGACTTGGTGGGCTACTCCCGGGCCTTGGAGATGTGCGTGACCGGCCGGCGCGTGGACGCCGCCGAGGCCGCAGAGACCGGGCTGGCCACCATCGTCGTACCCACCGAGCAGCTGCTCGACGCGGCGCGGGACCTCACCGACGCCATGGCGGCGGCGCCGCATGGCGCGGTCACCGGCACCAAGCGGCTGCTGCAGGGCGCCCTCCAGCGGACGTACGACGACCAGCGCGCGGCAGAGCGGGTCGAGCAGACCGGGCGCCTCCGGGACCTGGCCGCGCACCCTCAGAGCACCTGACGCGGAACAAACTGTCTGCGCCACCTGTTGAAATGGCGTGGTGCAATCGTCGGTCGGAGCGCAGTGGCGCGTACTCAGGTCGTTCGGGGACGAGGACCTCAAGTCCAAACGTCTCGCCCCGGGCACGCTGCGCCGTGTCGCGGGCTTCGCCCGTCCCTACACCGGGGTGATCCTCTGGTTCCTGCTGCTGGTGATCGTCGACGCCCTGCTGGTGATCGCGACCCCGCTGCTGTTCAAGAAGATCATCGACGACGGCGTGCTCAAGGACAACGCGTCCCTCGTCACCTGGCTGGCGCTGCTCGTGGCGCTGATCGCGTTCGCCGAGGCGGGGCTGACCCTTGCGCAGCGGTACTTCTCGTCGCGCATCGGTGAGGGCCTGATCTACGACCTGCGGGCGAAGGTCTTCGGGCACGTCCAGCGGATGCCGCTGGCATTCTTCACCCGTACTCAGACCGGTGCCCTCGTGTCCCGGCTGAACAGCGACGTCATCGGAGCACAGCGCGCCTTCACCTCGACGCTCTCCGGCATCTTCTCCAACCTGATCAGTGTGGTGATGGTGACCGTCGCGATGATCGTGCTGTCGTGGGAGATCACCCTGCTGGCCTTCCTGATGGTCCCGCTGTTCCTGCTCCCCGCTCGCTGGGCCGGACGACGGCTCGCGGGCCTCACCCGCGAGCAGATGCAGCTCAACGCCGAGCTGTCGAGCTCGATGACCGAGCGGTTCAACGTCGGCGGGGCGATGCTGGTCAAGCTGTTCGGCCGCGCCGACGACGAGGACCGTGAGTTCACCGACAAGGCCGACCGGGTGCGCATCCTCGGCATCAAGATCGCCATGAGCAGCCGGATCTTCTTCAGCGCCCTGACCCTGGTGGCTGCGCTGGCGACCGCGCTGGTCTACGGCGTGGGCGGCAACCTGGCGATCCTGGGGTCGGTGTCCGTCGGCACCCTGATCGCGCTGGCCGCGCTGATGGGGCGCCTCTACGGCCCGTTGACGGCGCTGTCCAACGTGCACATCGACGTGATGACCGCACTGGTCAGCTTCGAGCGGGTCTTCGAGGTGCTCGACCTGGCACCGATGATCCGTGAGCGTGACGACGCCGTCGACGTCTCTGCGCGGGCGACGACCCTGGAGTTCGACCACGTCGCGTTCGCCTACCCGACGGCCGACGAGGTCTCGTTGGCCAGCCTGGAGTCCGTCGCCCGGCTCGAAGGTCGTTCCGGCGGCCCGGTGCTGAGTGACATCTCGTTCCGCGCCGAGCCCGGCCAGCTGGTCGCGCTGGTGGGCCCCTCCGGCGCCGGCAAGACGACCGTCACCAACCTCGTCACCCGGCTCTACGACGTCAACAGCGGCACCGTGCGCGTCGACGGGCAGGACGTTCGCGACGTGACGCTGGACTCTCTGCACGCGGCGGTCGGCTACGTCACCCAGGACGCGCACCTGTTCCACGACACGATCCGCAACAACCTGCGCTACGCCAAGCCCGACGCCGGCGACGAGGAGCTCGTGCGGGCCCTGCAGGCCGCACAGATCTGGCTGCTCGTGCAGAGTCTGCCCGAGGGCCTCGACACCGTCGTCGGCGACCGCGGCTACCGGCTGTCCGGCGGCGAGCGCCAGCGGCTGGCGATCGCCAGGCTGTTGCTGAAGGCACCGCACATCGTGGTGCTGGACGAGGCGACCGCACACCTCGACTCCGAGTCCGAGGTCGCGGTGCAGCGCGCTCTGGACTCGGCGCTGGAGGGGCGCACCTCGCTGGTCATCGCCCACCGGCTGTCCACGGTGCGCAACGCCGACCAGATCCTGGTGATGGACCAGGGCCGGATCGTGCAGCGCGGCACACACGACGAGCTGCTGGCCATCGGTGGCCTCTACTCAGACCTGTACCGCACCCAGTTCGCGCCCGCCGCGCTGGGCTGAGCGCTGCCACTGACACAGTGGACCGATGACACCTGAGGACGCTCGACGCCTGCTGGCCGACGCCGGCCGGGTCACCGTGCTGACCGGGGCAGGCATCTCCACCAGCTCCGGTATCCCGGACTTCCGCGGGCCGCAGGGGGTCTGGACCAAGGACCCGGCGGCGCAGCAGATGTTCACCCTGCAGAACTACCTGGCCGACCCGCAGGTGCGCGAACGCGCCTGGCGGGAGCGCCGCGACAACCCCGCGTGGACGGCCCAACCCACGCAGGGCCACCGCGCGCTGGTCGACCTGGCGCGGACGGGGCGGCTGCGCGCGATCGTCACGCAGAACATCGACGGGCTGCACCAGGCCGCGGGCTCCTCGCCCGACTCCGTGATCGAGATCCACGGCACACTGTGGTTCGTCTCCTGTCTGTCCTGCGACCAGCGCACGGCGACGCAGGACGTCCTACGTCGGGTGGAGGCGGGGGAGGCCGACCCGCCGTGCCGGCGGTGCGGTGGGATCCTGAAGACCGCGACCATCTCCTTCGGTCAGGCGCTCGACGAGCAGGTGATGGATGCGGCCATCGACGCGGCCCGCGACTGCGACGTCTTCCTCGCGGTAGGCAGCTCCCTGCAGGTCTACCCGGCGGCTGGGCTGTGCGACCTGGCACAGGGCACGGGTGCGCGGCTGGTCGTGGTCAACGCGGAGCCGACGCCCTACGACCAGCAGGCCGACGCGGTGTTCCGCGACCCGATCGACGACCTGTTGCCGAGCCTGCTCAGCGTTCCCGGCTGAGCGTCGGGTGGCCGGCGAGCAGGTACGCCGTGTTGATCAGGCCCAGGTGGCTGAACGCCTGCGGGAAGTTGCCCACCTGCCGGCCCAGCACGGTGTCGTACTCCTCGGCGAGGAGCCCGACGTCGTTGCGCAGGCCCAGCAGGGCGTCGAACCTGTCGCGGGCCTTGTCCTCCTCGCCGATGAAGTGCTCCGCGTCGGCCAGCCAGAACGAGCAGGCGAGGAAGGCGCCCTCACGCCCGGGCAGACCGTCGACGTTGTCGTCGCCGCCGGTCTCGTAACGACGGACGAACCCGTTGTCGCTGAGCGTGTCTCGGATGGCGTGCACCGTGCTGACGAAACGCGGGTCGTCGCCGGGCAGGAACCCGACCCGGGGGATCACGAGTACGGCGGCGTCGAGCGCCTTGCTGCCGAACGACTGGGTGAACGCGCCGCGCTCCTCGTCGTACCCCTTCTCGCACACCTCACGGTGGATCTCGTCGGCGATCGCGCGCCAGCGCTCGGCGGGCCCGGGCAGACCGTGGCGCTCGACGGCGGCGGCCGCCCGGTCGAAGGCGACCCAGCACATGATCTTGGAGTGCGTGAAGTGCTGGCGTGGACCGCGGACCTCCCACAGACCTTCGTCCGGCTCACGCCACATCGTCTCGAGGTGGGTGGTCAGCGCACGCTGCATCTCCCACCCCTGGGGGGTGGCGTACACCTTGTGCTCGCGTGCCAGCGCGAGCGCACCCATCACCTCGCCGAACACGTCGAGCTGGAGCTGCTCGGCCGCGGCGTTGCCGATGCGGACGGGTAGTGAGTCCTCGTAGCCCGGCAGCCAGTCGGCGGTGTACTCGATCAGGCGGCGTTCGCCGGCGACGCCGTACATGATCTGCAGGTCCTGTGGGGCTCCGGCGATGGCCCGCAGCAGCCAGTCTCGCCAGGTCTCGGCCTCGTCGGTGAAGCCGGCGTGCAGCAGCGACTCGAGCGTCAGCGTCGCGTCTCGCAGCCAGCAGTAGCGGTAGTCCCAGTTGCGCACCCCGCCGACGGCCTCCGGAAGGGACGTGGTTGCGGCGGCGACGATGCCGCCGGTCGGGGAGTAGGTCAGCGCCTTGAGGGTGAGCAGCGAACGGACGACGGCCTCGCTGTACTCGCCCTCGGTGGTGCAGTGGCCGGCCCACTCGGTCCAGTACCTCCTGGTCGAGGCCAGGGAGTGCTGCGGGTCAACCGGCGTCGGTGGCGGCTCGTGGGACGGGTGCCAGGTGAGCACGAACGACACCGTGTCACCCTCGGACACCGTGAAGTCCGCGACGGTGGCCCAGTCCTCCCCGTGATGGCGTACGTCGCTGCGCAGGTAGACCGAGTCCGGTCCCGCGATCCCGACGATCTGGTCCTCCACCCGGCGTACCCAGGGGACCACATGCCCGTAGTCGAACCTCAGCCGGAGCACGCTGCGCATGTCCACGCGACCGGACAGGCCCTCCACGATGCGCACGACGTCGGGCGCCCGGTCACGGGGCGGCATGAAGTCGACCACCTTCACCGACCCGCCCTCGACCTCCCAGATGGTCTCCAGGACCAGTGTCGGGCCGTCGTAGCGTCGTGAGGTGCAGGTGTCCGCCCCGACGGGTGCGAGGGACCACTCACCGTTGTCGTCGTCGCCGAGAAGTGCGGCGAAGCATGCGCCGGAGTCGAAACGCGGCAGGCACAGCCAGTCGATGGAGCCGTGCCGGCCCACGAGGGCCACCGTCTGGGTGTCGCCAATGATTGCGTAGTCCTCGATGAGCGCCATGTCACGTGTCTATCCCGTTCGGCGCCGGTCACGCGACTCGACATACGCGAAGTAGCCGAATCCACCCATCGCGAGCAGCCCGAAGAACCACCACTGGAGCCCGTAGAAGAAGTGCGGACCGGAGTCGAGCACGGGGGGCTCGGTCGTGATGAGGGAGCGCGCCGGTGCAGGCGTCTCGGACCGCGCGCTGACATACCCCTGGAGCAGCGGCTGCGCGGTGAGATCGGTGAAGCCGCGGCTCGACACCAGCCGGACCTCGCCGTCGAGCGGCCTGATCTCGTCGGGCTCGCCGCTCTGGTCCGGTTGCGCCCAACCGGTCACGGTAACCTGACCCGTGGCGGGGTCCGGCGGGTCGACCGGTGCCGTCGGGTCGTTAGTCACGCCCATCCAGCCGCGGTCGACGAGGACGGTGGTGTCCTGGACGGTCCGCAGCGGCGTCAGCACCAGCACGCCGGGCCGCCCGTCGCGCGTCTGGTAGCGGACAAGCGTCTCGTGGGCGCGGTCGTAGGTGCCGGTCAGGGTGACGCGGCGCCACTGCTGCTGCTCGGGCAGCGGATGGCCGGCCGACATCACCCGGTGAGCCGGGACCGCATCGGCGCGGAGGTTCTGCTCGATGATGGCGTTGTCGGTACGACGCTCCTCCAGGCGGTCGAACTGCCAGCTGCCGAGCCGCCAGCAGGCGACCCCCATGACGACCACGAACAGGCCGAAGAGGATCCAGCGGCGGGTGAGGAGGAAGCGGAACACTGCAGTGAACGTTAACCCGCGCCCGGGTACCGCGTAGGCTGGGGGCTGATGGCTGTGACGACGAGAGAACACCCCGAGGGCCTGCTCGACCGCTACGGTCGCCGGGCCACCGACCTACGGGTGTCGCTGACGGACCGATGCAACCTGCGGTGCGAGTACTGCATGCCCGCGGAAGGCCTGGAGTGGCTGCCGTCCGACGACGTGCTGACCGACTCCGAGGTGGTGCGGCTGATCGACATCGCCGTCTCCCGCCTGGGCGTCGACGAGGTGCGCTTCACCGGCGGCGAGCCGCTGGTGCGACGCGGACTCGTCGACATCCTGTCGGCGACCACGGCGCTGCGACCGCGCCCCAAGACCGCCCTGACCACCAACGCGCTGGGGCTGCAGCGTGTCGCCGCGGCACTGGCCGAGGCAGGGCTCGACCGGGTCAACGTCAGCCTGGACACCGTTCGACGCGACACGTTCGCCGAGATCACCAGGCGCGACCGCCTGCACGATGTGCTGCGGGGACTGGAGGCCGCCTCGGAGAACGGGCTGGCGCCGGTGAAGATCAACGCCGTACTCCTGCGCGGTGTCAACGACGACCAGGCACCGGAGCTGCTGCGGTGGGCGATCGACCACGGCTACCAGCTGCGGTTCATCGAGCAGATGCCGCTGGACGCACAGCACGTGTGGCGGCGGGACACCATGATCACCGCCGACGAGATCTTCGACCGGCTGGCCAGTGAGTTCACCCTGACCCCGGACACCGAGGAGCGCGGCAGTGCGCCGGCCGAGCGGTTCCGGGTCGACGGCGGGCCGGCGACGGTCGGGGTGATCGCCTCGATCACGCGGCCGTTCTGCGGCGACTGCGACCGTGTCCGACTGACCGCGGACGGCCAGGTGCGCAACTGCCTGTTCGCCCGCGAGGAGTCCGACCTGCGTACGGCGCTGCGCGACGGGGCCGACGACGAGGAGATCGCGGCCAGGTGGCGTGCCGCGATGGCGGTCAAGCGCGCCGGGCACGGCATCGACGACCCCAAGTTCGTCCAGCCGACCCGTTCGATGTCGGCCATCGGCGGCTGACCCCCGCCGCCCGCTCTTTTCCGTCGCGGGGGTCCCCTGCACCGATAGGTTCGATCCGGGGGTCCCCCGTGACGTTCGGCGTTCGTAGCAGGGTTCCCCAGTGCTGCTCCGGCGCCGAGGAGGCGCGCTCCCGTACTGTGCTCGATCTGGGGAGCCTTGCTATGAATCCCGTTGGTCGCGGGGGTCCCCTGGGCCATTAGGTTCGGTGCAGGGG
>JBOHDD010000190.1:0-2097 GCA_050699155.1 Nocardioidaceae bacterium | reverse complement strand
CGACGTCGTCCGGGTCGGCCTCGAGACCACCACGATCGTCGTCGCCGTCGTCGCCACCAGCCTGCAGCTGGACCACCTGCTCGCTCTCGCGGTCGGCCTCACCCTGCTGGGAACCGGTGCGATCGTGCTGTCCTTCCTCTCCGAGGACCGGCGCTGGGTGGCGTGGCTGGGCAGCGTGCTGCTGGTGCTGGCCTCCTGGGTGCGACTGTTCGAGCTCGAGGTGGACACGATCGAGGCCTACACCCTTCCCGGGGCCGTCGCCTTGCTGGTTGCCGGTCTCGTCTGGATGCGGCGTACGCCTGGCGCGACCTCCTGGCAGGCTCTCGGCGCGCCGCTCGGCATGGCGCTCGGCCCGTCGCTGGTGGTCGCTCTCGGGGAGCCGACCTCGGTGCGTGCGCTGCTGGTCGGACTCGTCGGGCTCGCCCTGGTGGGCACCGCGGTGGTCATGCGGTGGGGTGCCCCGCTGCTCGCCGGAGGGGCCTCGGTCGCCCTGCTCGCCCTCGCCAACATCGCGCCGTACGCGGCCGCGCTGCCCCGGTGGGTGCTCTTCGGCACCGCGGGGGTCGCGCTGCTGGCCCTTGGCGTGACGTGGGAGCAGCGTCGTCACGACATCCACACCATGCAGCGCTACGCGGCGCGGCTGCGCTGAGACGGTGCACGTCGAGTGGCGCGAAATGGTCGGTTTGCGGCCGGCGAACCAGCCACTTCGCGCCACTCGACGCAGGTTCGCTCGATATCGTGTATCTTGATGTCAAGACATCTGGCCCCTGCCCTGGCACTCGCCCGGTGTGCTCGGCAGGATGGTGGGTGCTGACACAGACGTCCAACGCAATCGTGACGAGGAGATCGCTGATGAGCAGCGTCGACAGTTTCGGAGCCAAGACGACGCTCGAGGTGGGCGCCAGGTCGTACGAGATCCACCTGCTCGACGCGGTGACCGGTGAGGGGCTGGACGTCGCGACCCTCCCGTTCAGCCTGAAGATCCTGCTCGAGAACCTGCTGCGCACCGAGGACGGCGAGAACATCACCGCCGACGACATCCGTGCCGTCGCCGGCTGGGACGCCGATGCCGACCCGAGCAAGGAGATCCAGTACACCCCCGCCCGGGTGATCATGCAGGACTTCACCGGTGTCCCCGCGGTCGTCGACCTCGCCACGATGCGCGAGGCGATGCAGGAGCTCGGCGGCGACGCCACCAGGATCAACCCCCTCGCGCCCGCAGAGCTGGTGATCGACCACTCGGTGATCGCCGACGTGTTCGGCAGCCCGGAGGCGTTCGAGCGCAACGTGGAGATCGAGTACGACCGCAACCGCGAGCGCTACCAGTTCCTGCGCTGGGGCCAGGGCGCGTTCGACGACTTCAAGGTCGTCCCTCCCGGCACCGGCATCGTGCACCAGGTCAACATCGAGCACCTGGCCCGCGTCGTCTTCACCCGCGACGGTGACAACGGCACCGTCGCCTACCCCGACACCTGCGTCGGCACCGACTCGCACACCACCATGGTCAACGGCCTGGGCGTGGTCGGCTGGGGTGTGGGCGGCATCGAGGCCGAGGCCGCCATGCTCGGCCAGCCGGTGTCCATGCTGATCCCGCGGGTCGTCGGCTTCAAGCTCTCCGGCGAGCTGCCCGAAGGCGCGACGGCCACCGACCTGGTGCTGACCATCACCGAGATGCTGCGCAGGCACGGCGTGGTCGGCAAGTTCGTGGAGTTCTACGGACCCGGTGTCTCCGCCGTACCGCTGGCGAACCGCGCCACGATCGGCAACATGAGCCCGGAGTACGGCTCGACCATCGCGATCTTCCCCGTCGACGACGAGACCACCCGCTACCTGCGGCTGACCGGCCGCAGCGACGAGCAGATCGCGCTGGTCGAGGCCTACGCCAAGGAGCAGGGGCTGTGGCACGACCCGGACGCCGAGCCCCGCTACTCCGAGCGCCTCGAGCTCGACCTGTCCACGGTCGTGCCGTCCATCACCGGGCCGAAGCGCCCGCAGGACCGCGTCTCGCTGTCGGATGCCAAGCAGGCGTTCCGCGGCGCCCTCGCCGACTACGTCGACGAGCCGGTCTTCGAGGAGAAGGGGTACGACGAGGCCGAC
>JBOHDD010000189.1:0-3137 GCA_050699155.1 Nocardioidaceae bacterium | reverse complement strand
GGAGCCCTCCAGACCGAGGCCGCTGTGCTTGAACCCCCCGAACGGTGTGCCGAGCGGTTTGCGTCCGTCGCCGTTGACCCAGACCATCCCTGCCCGCAGGCGCCGGGCCGTCCGATGCGCTCGATGGAGGTCGTTCGTCCAGACGTTCGCTGTCAGCCCGTAGTCGACCCCGTTCGCGACGCTGACCATCTCCTCCTCGTCCTCCCAGTCGAGTACGGCGATGACCGGTCCGAAGATCTCCTCACGTGCGATGCGCATGTCCGAGCCCACATCGGCGAACACGGTCGGCTCGAGGAAGTACCCCCGGGTGAGCTCATCGGGGCGCTTGCCCCCGGTGAGCAACCGGGCGCCCTCACGGCGGCCGGCCTCGACATAGGCCAGGACGCGCTCGTAGTGGCCCTTGAACGCCAGCGGGCCGAGGTCGGTGGTCTCGTCGCGCGGGTCACCGACGCGAAGGTCGCCGACGAGGTCGGTCAACGCAGCCAGGAAGGCGCGCTTGCAGCGACGGTGCACGAGGATCCTGGAGTTGGACTGGCAGGACTGCCCCATGGAGCGACGCAGGTTCATCCCCGAGACCGCGGCGGCTGCCGCCTGCTCCGGGTCGACGTCGTCGAACACCACCATGGGGTTCTTGCCACCGAGCTCCAACGTCACGTGCTTGATGTGCTCGGCCGCTCCGTGCAGTACCTGTCGCCCGGTCGGAACACTGCCGGTGAAGGCGACGCGCGGGACGTCAGGATGCTGCACGATCGCGGCTCCGGTGGCCGCCGGGCCGGTGACCACGTTGAGGACTCCGGCGGGCAGCAGGTCCTCGGCGAGGGAGGCAAGCCGTAGTGCCGACAAGGAGGTGTGCTCCGCGGGCTTCAACACGACGGTGTTGCCCGCGACCAGTGGAGCGGCGCACTTGCTGGCAGCGAACTTGAACGGGTGGTTGAACGGGATGATGCGGCCGACCACGCCGTACGGCTCTCGGTAGGTCATCGCCTGCTGTGCGGGTCCGCCCGGCAGGGTGACACCCTTGGTCTCGCCGCCCAGACCCGCGAAGTACTCCAGCTCGCTCACCGTGCTGCGGATGTCCCCTCGGCTGCCGGTCAGCGGCAGTCCGGAGTCACGGGTGTCGAGCTGCGCAAGGTCCTCCGACGCGTCGTGAACGCGCTGGGCCAGCGTGCGCAGCAGGCGGGCCCGCTCGGTCCAGGGGGTCTCTGTCCACGCCGGTGCAGCCGCGAGAGCAGCGGTGACCGCCCGGTCCACGTCTGTCGAGCTCGCGGACGCGACGACGCCGATCCGCTCCTCGGTTGCCGGGTCGATGCTGTCGATGGTCGCGTGGTCGGTGGCGTCGGCCCATGCCCCGCCGATGAACAGTCGCTGGGCTAGGGCCGTCGAGCTCTCGGTCATGGCACTCCTTCGGTCAGGGACGGGGTGGCCTCGCGCGGTGCCTCAGCGGTTCACGATGGCCAGCCCGGCGGCCGACTTGCGTCGCCCCGCCGGCGCCTCGGGTGCGAATGCGGCTTCCAGGTCCCGCAGGTGGCCCGGCCCCAGGGCGGCATGGACGGCTGCCACGTTCTCCTCGAGGTGGTTGACATGGCGGGTGCTCGGTATGGGGACGACGTCGCTGCCTCGGGACAGCACCCAGGCGATCGCGAGCTGCCCCGGCGTACAGCCGAGGTCGGCCGCCAGCGCTCGCAGCGGCTCCAGGAGGGTGGTGTTGTGCTCGATGTTGCCTGGTGCGAGCCGCTCGCTGCGGGCCAACCGGCTGCCGGAGGGCACGTCCTCCGGGGAGCTGATGCGGCCGGTGAGGAAGCCGATCCCGAGCGGGCTGTACGCGACGAAGGTGATACCGAGCGCCCGGCAGACGTTGAGCGGCCCGTTCTCAGCCTGTCGTGACCACAGCGAGAGCTCCGTCTGCAGCGCGGCGATCGGGTGTACGGCGTGTGCACGGCGGATGGTCGTCGGTGCCGCCTCGGACAGCCCCAGAGCGCGTACCTTCCCGGCGGAGACCAGGTCGGCCATCGCGCCGACCGTCTCCTCGATGGGCACTCTCGTGTCCACCCGATGAAGGTAGTACAGGTCGATGACGTCGACCCGGAGCCGCCTCAGGCTGGCCTCACACGCGACACGGACGTGCTCGGGGCGCCCGTCCACGGGATCGGGATCGCTGGGACGACCGACGAACCCGAACTTGGTCGCGAGGACGATCTCGTCGGTACGCCCCGCGAACACCCGACCGAGCAGCTCCTCGTTGTGGCCCCACCCGTACCGGTCGGCTGTGTCGAAGAACGTGACACCGAGATCGAGCGCCCGGCGCAGCACCGCCCCGGACCGTTCGTCGTCGCGTGGCTGGTCGGACAGGCTCATGCACCCATGACCGAGCCGCGACACCAACAGCCCACTCGAACCCAGAGGAACCTGCTCCATGGTCGAGTCCTCCTCGCCATCTACCGCGGTCGCGAAGACCGGCAACGGACGAGGACGATAGGACGCCCGCGGGATGTGCTGTAGCGATGTGTCTTGGATAGTGGGCGACGTCGGTCAGGCCGGAGCCGATATGCCCTCGGGTGAGGCGTCTCGGGTCGGTGTCCAGCCCAGACGACGCTGGATCTCGGCCGCGGTCGCCAGCAGTGGTCGCTCGGCCCGTGTCAGCTTCCTGCAGTCCGGGAGGGTGGAGCCGGACACGGAGATGGCGGCGACGATCTTGCCGGTGTGGTTCCAGATGCCGGTCGCCACCGACGCCACGCCCAGGCAGGACTCCTCGCGCTCCCATGCGATCCCGCGGTCGCGGATCCGCTCGAGCTCCATCAACAGTCGGCGAGGCTCGACGATCGTGTGCGGTGTGAACCGGTCGACGGGCTCACAGACGTAGCGCTCGATGACCGACCGTGGCGCGTAGGCCAGCAGCACCTTGCCGGCCGCGGTGTCGTGAAGCGGCGCGCGTTGCCCTACCCGGGTCGGCACCTCGGCCTGTCGGTGGTACACCTTCTCCAGGCACAGCAGCTCCGCGTCGTCCCGTGCAGTCATCACGGCCGGGAGTGCGACCTGGGCGGACAGGCGCTCCAGGGGTTGCGTGCACTCGTCGTGCAGCCGTCGTCGCAGGGGTGCGTAGGAGCCGAGCTCGAAGAGACGCAGGCCGAGGCGGTACT
>JBOHDD010000188.1:0-8857 GCA_050699155.1 Nocardioidaceae bacterium | reverse complement strand
CAGCCGAAGTGCAGGTAGGGCGACAGTCGCGAGGTCGCGTCAACGGACATGTCGTTCTGGCCGGTGCGGTAGTCGGCGACGCCAGCGCTGAGCCATCGACGCAGGCGACGACGGCCCTCGGTCTCCCCACCTGGCGACAGGTCCGGTGATGGGTGACCGTCGCAGATGTCCGTCCGGGCGGGCAGCCGGCCGAGCGGCACCGACGGCAGCCGCAGGCCCGCAGGTGGGGGCATGCTGGCGCGGCGGGGTGTTGCGCTCCAGCGCCGGAAGTACGGCGTAAAGACGGCGAAATGGTCCTTGCCCGCGGGCGTGACCTCGGCAGGAGGCAGAGCTGTCACCACTGCGTCGTGCACATGCAGTGCGCACCCTTGCTCCGCAAGGAGATCGCGCAGTCGTCGTTCGCGGGCGGCTGCGTGACCGCTCACGTCGCTGGCGACATGGACCTCGCTCGCCCCCACCTCGCCGACCAGCCGGGCCACCTCGACCGCGGTGTCGCCGCGTCGCAGGGCCAGGCCACCGCCGAGTGTCTTGAGGGAGCGGCGCAGGTCGCGCAGGCTCTCCCGCAGGAAGACGGCGCGGTTCGGCCGGTTGAACGATCCCGCCAGCAGGCCCTCGTCGAGCACGAAGACGGGCAATGTCCGGTCCGCCCTGGCCGCTGCACGTAGGACCGGGTTGTCGTGCACCCGCAGGTCACGCGTGAGCAGGGCGATCTTCGTCACCATCCGGTCCCCCTGGCGGTCATGCTGCCTGCGGCGTTCAACACCGCACGCACCGCTTCGTGCAGTGAAGGCACGTGGTGGTAGTCACGCGCCGCCGCCATGCGCACCCATCCGGGACCACCGAGCAGCAGGGCCGAGCATCCCTCGGCGACCTGAGCCAGCGGGACTCTCCGCGCCAAGGACAAGCGGTGGGCCCAGACGACGATCGTGGTCGGCCGAAGCCTTGCCGCGGAATCGCGGAGAGCGTCGGCCGGAAGCCGTGCGCCGAGAAAGCGTGCCGCAACGTCGCGTTCGGCGAGCGCCGCCCGGAGGGCCTCGAGTGGCAGCGTGTGCTGCTCGTCAGGTGCGCACGCCAGCAGCGCCGGAAGGCGTCCCGTCTCGGCGGCTGGGCCGATCTCGTGCAGCGCCGTGAGGGTCGCCGCCGTTGCGGCGTGCTCGATGGGCACCACCCGTTCCGGTGTCCGCTCGTACGCCTCTCCGATGCTCTGCAACAAGGGGACAACGACATCGGACCAGGTGTCCGCAACCCCGCGCTCCCTGATGTGCGCTTCTAGGCGTCGGTGGACTGCGTCGACGTCCAGTCTTGCCGCATCTCGTGAGAGGCCACGCACGGCGAGGCCGGCGCGACCAACGGCCACGGAGCCGCTGCCTCCGCCATGTCGTCCGGGGAGGGGCTCCTCGTCCTCCCCCAGAGCCACGCTGGCCGCGGACGCCGGCGGGACACCGTCGCCGGTCAGGGCGACCATGCGCCTCAGCCGCGCCAGGTCCTCGTGGGTGTAGCGGCGATGCCCGCCGGGACTGTGCGCCGAGGGCCCCAACCCGTAGCGCCGGTCCCAGCTCCGCAGTGTGGGGACGGCCACCCCGAGCCGATGCGCCACGGCCCCGACGGTGAGAACGCTCTCGGAAGCCAAGGGTCGGCCCTTCCACGACGAGTGATGCCTGCACAAAGCCTCCCAGGCCGCCACAAGGCACCGACGGGAAGTAAGTTGCATAGGTTATGCATAAGATCGTAGCAAGCCTGACGGAGGGAACATTCGATGAGTTCACGACGCCAGAGCAGCCAGCGCAGCAGGGTGCGCACCCAACCCCTGCCTCCGCGGCTCCGAATCCCTGACATGGGTGCTCTGTCTTGGCTTCCCCGCCTGCTCGGTGGGCTCACTCTGGCCTACGGCGCGGCGGTGGTGGCCCGTCCCGAGGTGCTCACCCGTCCTGTCGGTCTGGAGGGCTCGGCCGCGGGGTCACGAACGACCCGCCGCGTCATCCGCGCGGTCGGGGTGCGCGATGTCCTGTCCGGTGCAGCGATGTGGCTGGTTCCGAGGGGTCGACCGCTGCGGCTGGCCGTCACGGTGCGCGTCGCGTGTGACATCGGGGACGTGGTCGGCCTCGGTGTCGCCTGTCCTGGCAGGCGCAACAAGGCCAAGGCCATCGGCGCGGCGGCGACCTGGGCGTTGCTGTGCGGCTCATCGTGGCGGGTTGCGGGTGGGGGCCGATGAGCGGGCCGACATCTCGCCCATCGGTGGCGGTGATCGGTGCTGGTGTTGCCGGGTTGACGGCCGCGTACCTGCTGCGCCGCACCCACGACGTCATACTGTTCGAGACCGACGACCGCCTCGGTGGCCACGCGCACACGCACGAGGTGACTGCGTCCGACGGCAGCCGGCTGGCCGTCGACAGCGGTTTCATCGTGCACAACGACCGCACCTATCCCTGGCTCCGCCGGCTCTTCGACGAGCTGGGTGTCGACGTACGGCCGACCGAGATGAGCATGGGCATCCGCTGTGAAGGCTGCGGGCTGGAGTACGCCGGAGGGCGGGGCGCGAAAGGCATGCTCGCGCAGCCGTATCGCCTGCTGGGACCGTCGTACCCGCGGCTGTTGATGCAGGTCAGGCAGTTCCACCGGCGGGCTGCCGCGTTCCTCGCCCTGTCCACCGAGGACGACCTGACGACGTACGGCGAGTTCCTGCAACGAGAGGGGTTCTCCGAGGACTTCGTCACGCACTACGCCGTACCCGTCGTCGCCTGCGTGTGGTCCGCAGGCCAACAGACGGCGCTGCAGTACCCCGCCAGGTACCTGTTCCGGTTCCTCGCCCACCACGGCATGCTCAGCGTCGGCGGATCCCCGCAGTGGTTCACCGTGCGCGGCGGCTCCCGGACGTACGTCGACCGCATCGCCTCGCTGCTGCCGATCCGACGCACCGGCACCCCGGTCACCGACGTCACGCGGCACGCCGACGGCGTGGAGATCCGCGACGCCGGCGGCGCCACGCACGCTGCAGACCGGGTCGTGATCGCCACCCACGCCGACCAGGCGCTGGCGCTCTTGAGCGACCCGACCGATGACGAGGTGCAGACCCTCAAGGCATTCCGGTACTCGACCAACGAGACCGTGCTGCACACCGATGCCCGGCTGCTGCCGAGAACGAGTCGCGCCCGGGCATCGTGGAACTACACCACGGGCTCGTGCCGCGTGGCGCCGGGAGACGCGCCGATCGTGACCTACTGGATGAACCGGCTGCAGGACCTGCATCCTCCGGAGGACTACCTGGTCACGCTGAACGCGCGCGATCGCGTGGATCCGGACAGGATCCTGGCGGTGATGGAGTACGAGCACCCCATCTACGACCCGGACTCGGTTCGCGCCCAGCGCGGTCTGGCAGCCCTCGCGACGACAAGCACGGTCTACGCCGGCGCCTACCACGGGTGGGGGTTCCACGAGGACGGCTGCCGCTCCGGAGTCGAGGCGGCCCGGCACTTCGGGGTCACCTGGTGACCGTCGGTACCAGGTTGCGGCCGCCGAGACTGCCGGCCATCGTCGACGGGGTGGTGTCGCACCACCGCCCGGGCCCGGTGCGGCACGCGTTCCGGCACCGCATGTACCAGTGGCTCGTAGACCTCGACCGGATCCCGAGACAACCGTGGTACCTGCGCCCGTTCGGAACCTTCCGTGCCGAGGACCATCTCGGTGAGCCGAGCCGGTCCATCAGGCAGAACGTCGAGGACTTCCTGACAGCAAACGACGTCGTCCTCGGTCACGACAGCCGGATCGTGATGCTGGCCAACGCCCGCGTACTCGGCCATGTCTTCGACCCCCTGACCGTCTACTGGTGCCTCGACGGCTCCGATGACCTGACCTGCGTGGTGGCCGAGGTGCACAACACCTACGGAGAGCGGCACGCCTACCTGCTTCGCCCGAACGCCGCAGGCTCGGCGTACACGGACAAGCAGCTCTACGTGTCCCCGTTCTTCGACGTCTCCGGTCACTACAACCTGCGGTTCGACCTGACACCGGAGCGCGTGCTCACCACGGTCACGCTCCGCCGGAACGAGCAGGTCGCCTTCACCGCCACCTTCTCGGGTCGACCGACCCCCGCGACGCCGCGCAGAGTTGCGGCGCATGCCCTGCGCAGGCCACTGATGCCGCAGCAGGTGTCCGCTCTCATCCGACTGCACGGACTCTGGCTCTGGCTGCGCCGGCTGCCGGTCCGGCCGCGACCGCAGCACCGATCACAGGAAGGCGTCTGACACGTGACCGACACCCTGCCTCTGCGCCGGCTCTCGCTCGGCCGACGCACCCACGCCCCGGTGGCCGCCGGCGTCGCCCGGGCGATCTTCTCCCGTGCGGTGCGACTGGTGCCGGTGCGGGTGACCTGGCCGGACGGTCGCATCACCGGGGGTGCTGCCGCGGACGCCGACGCGCCGGATCTCGAGGTCATCCGTTCCCGGGCGTTCTTCACCCGCCTGGGTCGCGACACCAAGATCGGCTTCGGTGAGGCGTACGTGGCCGGCGACTGGCGCGCCGCTGCGGGCACCGACCTCGCGGACCTGCTGACCCCGTTCGCCGCGCGTCTCACCTCCCTGGTGCCCAGGCCCATGCAGCGGGTGCGGGCCCTCGTGGACGTACGCCAGCCCAGCCAGCACGAGAACACCCTCGACGGCTCCAGGCACAACATCGCGGCGCACTACGACCTCAGCAACGACCTGTTCGAGCAGTTCCTCGACCCCACGATGAGCTACAGCGCGGCATGGTTCGACGACGACGGCTCCGCCGGTGACCCGGGAGATCTGGAGGCCGCGCAGCTGCGCAAGATCGACGGGATCCTGGACTTCGCCGACGTGGGGGCCGGTACTCGCCTGCTCGAGGTCGGTACCGGCTGGGGCTCGCTGGCCGTGCGTGCCGCCCAGCGAGGTGCGCAGGTCACCTCCGTGACGATCTCGGCGGAACAGCTGGAGTTCGCGCAGGAGCTCGTCGACATCGCCGGCGTCGGCGACCGGGTCGACCTGCGTCTGGAGGACTACCGCGAGGTCTCCGGGGAGTACGACGCCATCGTCAGCGTGGAGATGATCGAGGCGGTCGGTGAGCAGTACTGGCCGACGTACTTCAAGACTCTGGACCGGTTGCTCGCACCCGGCGGCAAGGTGGCGATCCAGTCGATCACGATGGCCCACGAGCGGATGCTGGCCACCCGCCACTCGTTCGGCTGGATACAGAAGTACATCTTCCCGGGTGGTCTGATCCCGTCGCTGCAGGCGATCGACAACACGGTTGGGCAGCACACCGGCCTGCGGGTGACCGGACGACGTGACCTCGGGCAGCACTACGCCAGGACACTGCGGCAGTGGCGGACGAGGTTCCTGCAGAACTGGCCGGAGATACAGACCCTCGGCTTCGACGACCCGTTCCGGCGGATGTGGGAGTTCTACCTCGCCTACTGTGAGGCCGGCTTCCGCGCTGACTACCTCGGTGTCAGCCAGCTGCAGCTGACCCGGGAGCCGACATGGACCTGAACGACAAGGCCGTGTGGGTTGTCGGGGGCTCCAGCGGCATCGGCGCCGCAGTTGCCAGGGAGCTCCTCGCTCGTGGCGCAAGGGTTGCCATCTCCGCCCGCCGCGAGGACCGTCTGCATGCGGTCTCGGCCGGACGAATGCTCGTCGTGCCGGCCGACACGACCGACGCGCCTGCCATGACCGCCGCCGCGGAACGTGTCTGCGACGAGCTCGGCCAGATCGACCTCGCGGTCCTCAGCGCCGGCTACTGGGCACAGATGACCGCGCGGAGCTGGGACACCGAGGTGTTCAGGCGCCACGCGGAGGTGAACCTGGTCGGCATGAGCAACGCGATCGGGGCCGTGCTCCCCGGCATGCTCGCTCGTCGTAGCGGTGTGATCGCGGGTGTCGCCTCGGTGGCGGGTTACCGGGGCCTTCCCGGAGCCGGGGCATACGGTGCGAGCAAGGCTGGCCAGATCAACCTGCTCGAGGCGCTGCGCGTCGACGCAGCCCACGATGGCGTGCAGGTCACGACCATCTGCCCGGGCTTCGTGCGCACCGAGATGACCGAGCGCAACAGGTTCCCGATGCCGTTCATCATCGACGTCGAAGAGGCCGCGCGCACCATCTGCGACGGCCTGGAGAAGGACCGCACCCAGATCGTCTTCCCCGCCCGGATGGCCCTACTGATGAGGCTCGCCCGCTTCGTGCCGGGTGGTCTCTGGGCCCTGATGTGGCGACGGCGCAGGTAGTCCTCCTGCTCCGCTAGCGCGCTGCCCGGACCGGCAGGTCCCGTCAGGTCCGCCGGGTGATCGCCAGCGGCGTGGTGGTGGGTTGTTCGGAGCCGCCCGCCGGCTCCTGGGTGATCGCGACCTGGTCACCGGGCTGCAGGCCGGCCACCAGATTGGGGCCGGTGGCAGGCTCTCCCGAGCCGTCGAAGAGCACGTTCGCCGACCGCGCCGCACCGGTTCGGTCGACCAGCCACAGTTGGTAGTCGTGGTCGCGGTCGAGCCGCGGGAGTCGTTCGCCGAGCACGACGGCTTGGTCCAGCTCGCGGGAGCTCACCACCGTCATCGACCCACCCCCACTCAGTCTTGTGGTCGACGAGCGCGCGTCGGGGGCATCCATCACCGCCACGATGCTGTCGCGCTGCGGTGGGTCCGCGGTGTCCAGGAGCGGCCGCAACGCCAGCAGCCCGGCACCGAGGATCAGCACGACTGCAGCAGCCGCGGCGAGCAGCCGTGGCCGGGAGCGCGCGCGCCGGCGGGTGCTGTCGATGGTCGGCGTCTGCGGGGGTATCTGCCGGGTCTGCTGTACAGCATGCAGCACCCGGTCGCGCAGCTCCGCCGGCGGTGCCGTGGCGGCCGCGAGCCCCAGCTGTGCGGCAGTGACCTGCAGCTCGGCGACCTCCTGCTGGCAGGACGGGCACTGCTCGACATGCTCGGCGAACGCGGCCGCCTCCTCAGCAGGCAGTGCGTCCATGGCGTATGCGCCGGCGAGTGCGTGCACGTCGGCGTTCATGGCCCATCTCCTCCCAGGCAGTCACGCAGACGGATCAGGCCGTCGCGCATCCGGGTCTTGATCGTGGACAGGTTGACGCTGAGCAGCGTCGACACCTCCGGGTAGGTGTAGCCGCCGTAGTAGGCCAGCGTTACCGCCTCACGCTGAAGGTCGGTCAGGCTGTTCAGGCAGTGGCGTACCTGCTGGCCCTCGATGCGGGTGGTGGCCTGTTCGGCCACGGAGTCGAACGGCGTGTCGTGCCGGGCCGCTCGGGCTTCCCGTTTGGTGGATGCCTCCTCGGAGCGCACGACATCCACCGTGCGCCGATGGGTCAGCGTCATCACCCACGTCTGTGCCGAACCTCGGGTCGGGTCGAACCGGGTGGCGAACCGCCATACTGACACGAAGACGTCCTGCGTGATCTCCTCCGCACGGGCCGGATCTCGCACGATGCGCCTGGCCAACCCGAAGACCGACGGGGAGAGTGCGTCGTAGACCTCACTGAAGGCGGCCTCGTCACCGCGACCGGCGGCGACCAGCAGGTCGTTCAGACGGTCTCGTTGGACCGACCGTTCGTCGGGTACGGCGCGCAGGCGGCGTGCGGGTTCATCGGACACAGCCGGTCACCCTCTCAGCCTCCATCTCGTCATCCTCCGGTCGGCACCGGGACGCCTGCGGCGTCCCGCTCCTCGAAGCGGGGCGCTCGCAGCGTTCCGGTTGGTGCGATCACATCATGCTCGGCGGCGTGAGCACTCCGTCAATCAGGTAGACGGTCGCGTTGGCGGTCTGCACGCCACCGCAGATCACGCTGGAGTCGTTGACCTTGAGGCTGTTTCCGGAGCCGGTGACCTCGACCTTGTCGCCCTGCACGGTGGTCTGCTTGCCGGTCACCTCTTCGGGAGCCAGCTGTCCTTCGACCACGTGGTACGTCAGCACCGATGAGAGCGTGTCGGCGTTCTTGGGCTGACTGAGCTGCTTCACCATGCTCTTCGGGAGCTGGGCGAACGCGTCGTCGACGGGCGCGAACACGGTGAACTCACCGCCGTTGAGCGTGTCCACCAGGTCGACCTTGGGGTTCAGCTGGCCCGACACGGCCTGGGTGAGCGTCTTCAGCAACGGGTTGTTGCTGGCCGCCACCGCGACCGGGTCTTCGGACATGCCCTGCACCGAGCCGGCACCGCTGGGGACCTGCTTGGCGTAGGTCTTGCAGCCCGCGCCGACGAGGTTGGCCATCGCGTCCATGTCCTCGGCCTGGCCACCCTGCTTCGGTTCCTGCTTCTGCATGGACTTCTGGCTCTGACCCTGGTCGGCGTCGGCGGAGGTCGCTTCCCCGCCGCCGCTGGCGCAGCCGGCGAAGAGCATGCTCGCCGACAGCGCGGCGGCCACCAGTCCGGTTCTGTGTATCGCACTCATGGGTGTTCCTTCCTTGTTGGTTCGCCCGGTCACGAAACGATGACCGTGACGTTGTGCCATCCGGTCGCCCCGTCTGGGGCGATCGGCTCCCTCCGGGAGGTCTGGGTGTCGCCGGTGCGGTCCTTGGCCCGCACCTCCAGCTGGTGAGTGCCGGGTGTCGCGTTCCACGTCCACCGCCACTGACGCCAGGTGTCCTTGTTGTCCTCGACCGCGAGCGTCGCCTGCTGCCACGGGCCCTGGTCGGCGCGGACCTCGACGGTGTCGATCCCGCGGTCCTGGGACCAGGCCAGCCCGGCGACCGTGACGGGGCCGGCTTCGAGCTGGGCGAACGAACGGGGTACGTCGATGCGCGACGAGGTCTTGATCGGTGCCTGGGCGGCGTAGCCGCGGTCTGTCCAGTAGGCGGTGAAGTCGGCGAACCGGGTGACCTCGAGGTCGACCAGCCACTTGGTGGCCGAGAC
>JBOHDD010000187.1:0-5340 GCA_050699155.1 Nocardioidaceae bacterium | reverse complement strand
ACGTCGCAGAGCCGGCGGGCGAGCACCCAGGTCGTCGAACCGGCGGACAGCCCGATGCCGGTGCCCGGGCGGACCAGCTCGACGGCTCGACCGGCGATCGCCTCCTTCTCCGCCAGGTCGCGCAGCGACTTGGCCTGGAACCCGGGTTCCTCGGTCGTGCGGAGGTCGCCGGCACTCGCGCCGCCGTGCACCTTGTCCACCAGGCCCTGCGAGGCGAGCACGCTGAGGTCCCGGCGGACGGTCATGTCGGATACGCCGAGCAGCTCGACCAGGTTCCTGACACGGACGACGCCGTGCCGTCGTACCTCCGCGAGGATCCTGTCCTGCCGCTGCTTGGCGAGCATGCCCCGGGCTACCCGTTCGTCCTCCGGCCGCTCGGTCGCGGCCTGGCCTCGAGTGCGATGGACGCCGCCGCCTGCTCGACCACGGCGCGGATGTGCTCGACCGGGATCTTCGGCTTGCGGGCCTGCGTGAGCAGGCCGTTCTGCTCCTGCTCGGTGTCGGTGAGCTGGGTGTAGCAGAAGCCCGCCAGTGCGTTGCTGTCGAGCAACGCCTCGACGAGCTCGGTGAGCCTCTCGGTGTACTCCTGGCCCGAGGACACCTCCGAGTAGCCCCAGCCGTCGCCGGGCTCGCCGACGGCGTACCGCACACCGCCGAACTCGGTGAGCATCACCGGCCTGTCACCCGGCTCGAACCCGGTCAGCAGTACCGAGCGCCCCGCCGGACGTCCGTCCCGGACCGTACGGCGGACCGCGTCCGCATCGGCGTACCGCTCGGTGAGGAGGTCCCCGCTCGGTGCGTAGTCGTGCACGCCGATGATGTCGCTGAACTCGTGCTCCCAGCCGTCGTTGGACACCACCGGACGTGTCGGGTCGACCGCCCTGGTCAGGTGGTAGACGGCGGCGGCGTAGCTGCGTTGTGCCGCTTCGGAGGAGATCTGCTGGACCCCCCAGCTCTCGTTCAGCGGCACCCAGGTGACCACGCTCGGGTGGCTGCGGTCCCGGCGTACGACGTCCAACCACTCCCTGACCAGACGCTCGACAGCCGTGGGCGTGAACTCGTACGCGTTGGCCATCTCACCCCACACCAGCAGGCCCAGCCGGTCGCACCAGTACAGGAAGCGTGGGTCCTCGACCTTCTGGTGGAGGCGTACGGCGTTGAACCCCATCTCCTTCACCAGCTCCACCTCACGGCGGAGCGTATCGGCGTCGGGCGCCGCCAGGTGTGACTCCGGCCAGTAGCCCTGGTCGAGGACGGAGCGCACGAAGTACGGACGGTCGTTGAGCAGGAACCTCCCGTCGCCAGTACCGACGGACCGCAGCCCCAGATAGCTGGCCACCTGGTCCACCGGCCGGCCCTCGTGGGTCAGCTCGACCTCGGCGTCGATGAGGACCGGGTTCTCCGGTGACCACAGCAGGCGGTCGGCGTCCTGCCGGTTGCCCATGGCGGGGATGACGATGTCCGTGACCGCGTGCTGACCGTCGACCCGGGTCCACTGCTCGGCCAGCACCTCGTCGTGGAGGCGCAGCCGGACGCCGAGCGACAGCGCGCGATCCGGCGCATGGTTGAGGGTCACCTCCATCCGCACCCGCCCCGACGACACGTCGGCGGTCCACTGCAGGTCCCCGACGTACGTGCTCGGCACCTGCTCCAGCCAGACCGGTTGCCAGATGCCCGTCGTCCGCCGGTACCAGATCGCATGCGGCTCGGGCAGCCAGTCCTGCTTGCCGCGGGGCTGGGTCGCGTCCGTCGGCTGGTCCTCGGCGCGCACGACGAGCACGTGGGTGCCCCCCTCGCCGACCACCGCGGTGATGTCGCACGAGAACGGCGTGTGCCCGCCTTCGTGGCCGCCGACGAGGACGCCGTCGAGCCACACGGTGGCCCGGTAGTCGACCGCACCGAAGTGCAGCAGCGAGCGTTCGCCGTCCGTCGGGTGAGGGACCGCGATCTCCCGTCGGTACCACACCACCGGGTGGTACGCTGGGTCGTGCACGCCGCTGAGCCCCGACTCCGGCGGGTAGGGCACCCGGATGGTCCTGGTGAACGGCTGCTGCGAGTCGTGCCAGCCGGCGTCCCTTCCGATGTCCTCGTCGTCGTGCGCGAACGCCCACGTGCCGCACAGGTCGGTCCAGTCCTTCCTGACCAGCTGAGGGCGCGGGTGCACGGCTTCTGAGTCACTCATGAGGATGGCGGTCAGCCTTTCAGTCCGCTGCGGGAGACGCCTTCGACGACGAAGCGCTGCGTCGCCACGAACAACACGAGCACGGGAAGGCTGGCGATCACACCGCCGGCCATGATCGTGGCGTAGTCGGTCTGGTAGGCACTCTGCAACGTGGCCAGGCCGGGTTGCAGGGTGAGCCTCTCGGGAGAGAACAACACGTACAGGGGCCAGAGGAAGTCGTTCCAGTTGGTGAGGAACGACAGCAAAGCCAGGGTTGCGAGTGCGGGTTTGGACAGCGGCAGGATCACCTGCCAGAAGACGCGGAGGCGACTTGCCCCATCGATCAGGGCGGCCTCCTCCAGCTCCTTGGGCAGGGACAGGAAGAACTGACGGAGGAAGAACACCCCGAAGGCTCCGGCGGCGCCGGGCACCACCACGGCGGTCAGGCTGTCGAGCCAGCCGAGGCCGGCGACGATCACGTAGCCGGGGATCACCAGGGAGATCGGTGGGACGAACAGGGTCACCAGGACTGCCGCGGTGGCTGTCCGACGCCCCGGGAACTCCATCCGGGCCAGCGCGTACGCCGCGAGCGACGCCGTGGCCAGGATCAGCACGGTCTGCAGGGTGGCCGCGACCAGGCTGTTGACGAACCACTGGAACACCGGCGTCTGCGGCTGGCCGAGGATCCGCTCGTAGGCCTCGAACGTGGGCTCCCGGGGCAGCAGGTCGAGGTCACGGGAGGCCATCTCCGTCCGCGACCTCAGGGACGTGGAGACCATCCACACCAGGGGTGCGACGAACAGCACCGAGAGCAGCGCGAGCCAGAGGTAGGTCAGGACCCGACCCCGAGATCCTGGGGCGCTCATGCTCGCCTCCCGCGTCCGAGAAGCAGGAAGCTCACGGCGGTGATGGTCAGCAGCGCGACGGTGAGGACGGTGCTCATCGCCGAGGCGGATCCCATGTCGAACTGGTGCAGCCCGCGTTCGGCGATCTCCATGATCGCGCTCCTGGTCTCCTCGCCGGGCTGTCCCTGGGTGATCAGGTAGGGCTGCCCGAAGACGTTGGCCGAGGCCAGGATGGTGATCGTCACGACGAAGGTCATCACGTGCCGTAGGCCCGGCAGGGTCACCGACAGGAACCGGTGCCACGGTCCGGCTCCGTCGATGGACGCCGCTTCGTACAGCTCGGCCGGGATGTCCTGGAGACCGGCCAGGAAGATCACCGTGTTGTAACCGAGCGTCCACCACAGGGTCGGGACGACCAAGGCTGCCCAGACCCACGGCTGCTGGGTCGTCCAGGGGATCCCCAGGTCGAGCCCGAGCGCACCGAGGTAGTAGTTGACCACGCCCACGTTGGGGTCCAGCAGGTATCGCCACAGCAACCCGACCACCCCGACACCGAGGACGAACGGCGCGAAGAAGACTGCCCGGAACATGTTGCGGCCGGCGAACCGCCCGTTCAGCCCGACCGCGAGCATCAGACCCAGGGACACCAGGAACGGCACCGAGAGGACCACGAAGATCATGGTCGCCCTCATCCCGCTCCAGAACGGGCCGCTGGACACCGACGACGGGTCGAAGAGGTCGGCGTAGTTGTCCAGCCCGACGAACGGCTTGCCGGGAAGCATGAAGTCCCACTCGTGGAGGCTGATCCAGATCCCCCAGACGACCGGTGCGAGCACGAAGGCTCCGAACAGCACCAGGTACGGGAGGAGGAACAGGTACGCCGTTCGTGCCGGCGTCCGCAGGCTCTCGTGCGAGGTCCTGGCTGTCGGTTCGCGGCGACGTGACGCCTTCCTCTCACGCGTCAGCGTGGTCGCCATTCTCAGGCGCCGTACTTCTCGCGGTTCTCGGTCAGCATCTGGTTGGCCTCGGCGGCCGCCTCGGTCAGTGCCGCCTTGGCGGGCTTGCGACCGAGCACCGCCTCGTTGATGGCGGTCTCGAACGTGGGTGTCGTGATGTCGCCGATCCCGGGCACCGAGGGTGGGAAGACGACGTCAGGGAGCTGGTCTGCGAGCGTCGACTGGACGTCGAGCTGCTGGAACGCGGCGCTCTCCCGGACGCTGTTGCGAGCCGGGACCTGGCCGGACCTGGCCCAGTCGATCGAGTGTTCGCTCATCCAGGAGATGAAGATGCGCGCGGCGTCGAGCTTGTTGGCGTCCTGCTCCTGTTGCCTCATCACGACGAAGTTGTGCGAGCTGGCCCAGACCGCCGGCTTGTCGCCGACAGTGGGGAGTGGCGCGACGCCCCACTTCAGGCTGTTGACGGTCTCCCACTCGTTCATCTTCCAGATGCCGTCCCAGGCGAGCGCGTTGCGGCCCTGCATGAAGGCGGTGGACTCGGCGTCCTCGGCCACGTTGGGTGGACTGGCTCCCTTCTCGACCCAGCCGATGTACCACTCCAGCGCCTCGACGCCCTCGGGGGAGCCGAACGTCGCCTGCGTGGCGTCGGCGTTGTAGAGGCTGCCACCGAACTGGTTGATGAGGCTGGTGAAGATCAGATGTGCCGGCCAGGTGGCGGTCACCCAGAAGGGCTTCTGTACACCGGCCTGCTGCATGGCGGCGATGGTGTCCGCCCATGACGCTTCGTCGGTTGGTGGCTGGTCGACACCGGCGCGCCGCATGTGCTCTGAGTTGTAGTACAGGCCCAGCGGGTGGATGTCGAGCGGGATGCCGTACCGGCTGCCGTTGTAGATGGCCGCGTTCCACACCACCGGGTGGAAGTCGCTCTCGTCGAGCTTCAACGACTCGGCGACCTCGTCGAGGGGGACGATCACCTGACGGGCGGCGTTGGTGGCCAGCTGGTCGATGTGCATGATGCCGATGTCGGGGCCGTTGCCGCTGGCGACGGCGTTGGGGACCTTGGAGTAGTAGTCCTCCCACTCCAGGACCGACATGTGCACGTCGATGTTCTTCTGCTCCTGGCCGAAGCGCTCGATCAGCTTGCGCATGTACGGCCCGTCGCCCCCGGTGAAGCCGTTCCAGAACTTCAGGGTGACCTTCGGACCGTCGTAGGTCCTCCCGGTCCCGAACCCTTGTGACGAGGCGCCCGGTGGTGCGGACGTGCCGGAGCAGCCGCCGAGCAGCGCCGCCGCCCCGGTCACGCCGCCCAGGCGCAGGAAACCACGCCGGTCGAGGGGGGAGGAAAGGATCGGTACGCCGCCCATGACGCCTCCAAGCT
>JBOHDD010000186.1:0-4105 GCA_050699155.1 Nocardioidaceae bacterium | reverse complement strand
GCGCCATCAGCGCACCCGGCCGCAGGTGTAGCCGGTGCCGTCGCAGGTGGCGCAGACGGTGTGCTCGAGGTTGGGGTGCTCGAACCCGCCGACGGTGCGGCCGGCCAGGTGGGCGGTGGCGGCGGTGGCGACCTCACCGGTGCCACCGCAGTCGGGGCAGACCCGGTCGGTGGTCATCAGCGGGGCCCGAACCGAGCAGCGTCGGCGGCCTGGGCGGCCCGCTGCTCGGTCAGCGCCTCGTCCAGGCAGACACCGCAGTCGGCCGCGCAGAACACGCAGTGCACGGTGGCGTCGTCGGCGCACCTAGAGATCGCGTCGGGCTGGCAGCTGGCGCACACCGGATGTCCGCATCGGTCGCAGACCTGCGGGCCTTCGAGGGCGAGAGTCATTGGGTATCCTTCGTGGCGGTCGGGTCTGGGGCGGCGGGCCGGGACCTCTCGGGTAGACCCCGACCCGCCTGGTGGACCGCACGGCGGGGGAAGCGCTCCGCGCGGCACACCGCTTAGGGGGATTCGGCTCGAGGGCGAGCCCACACCAGCGAGAACACGCGGCCACTGATCTGCAGGGCGGCGCCGATCGTGCAGGTGTCATAGCGGTTCCACACGGCGTGCAGACGACGCGGCTCAGCAGCCCGATAGACCGTCAATCGCGGCCGCCGCCACTCGCGGTGAAAGACCACAGGCTTGTTCGTGAACGCCTCACCCATGGCGCCCACCCCCGCGCACCTTGACGTGGATCAGGTGGAACACAGCGCACCTTGACGTGGATCAGGTGGAACACCACCGCGGCGAGGACGGACAGAACCAGCCAGAGGCCTACGCCCAGCGCGACGAGAGAGGAGTCCGCGTCGAACAGCGTCGCGCTCATGACGCGGCCCCGTTCGCCGGTGCGGGCGGGTGCTCGGGGAGCCGGTCGGCGTACTCGACGAGCGACTGGTAGGAGACGAGCCGGCGGCGGCCGTGGTACCGCGACTCGATCCCCCCCTTGTCAAGGAGTTGGTAGCAGACCCAAGGTGAGATGCCGAGGATGCGCGCGGCTTCCTTGACGCTGACGAAGATCGGGTCTATGTCTGTCACGGTGCGTCATCCCAAGCTGTCGCAGTGTGCGGAGTGCTGTTGAGTATGCGACGGAGTGCGACACGTAGGCAACAGGACGCGCCGACTTTTTCAGGAAAACGTCGCGGAGGCTACTCAGGAGGGCGCATTGTGTAGAAGTGGCGCCGCCGAAGGGGGAACCGTGATACTGCAAGTTGCGCATGCGATTGAATTGGATGCCATGGAGCTGGAGTCCGTAGGCGAGCAGATCAAGGCGCGTCGCGAGGCGCTGGGCATGACCCGTAGCGCACTGGCCGAACGTGCTCAGGTCGACCGCGGGCGCCTGGGCAAGATCGAGGACGGAACCGCCGGCAGTCCACGCTCGTCGACCATCGGCCTGATCCTGCGGACGCTGGACGACCTCGAGGAGGAGTTCGGTGAGGACGGCACCGACTACGTGACTATCACCGTCGACCTGCCGGGCGAGATGGCGGGGAGAGTGACCGTCAAGGGCCGCCCGGACGGGGTCGCCGAGGCAGTCGCAGATCTCCTGCGCCGGATGGACCGGGCGGGCCAGGAGTCACCGTAAGTATTTACTTCACCCCGTAGCGTATTGCCAAGGGGTCTGCGTAGAGTCACCGCATCAGTAGGGAGGGAGCCTCTACCGGAAGGGGGAGCCCGGTGACCGACTTCGACGTGCAGGTCGTCGGCGACGACGACCTACCGCCGGGCACAGACTGGGCACTCTACGAGCGCAGCGACGGCGTGACCATCGCGTTCGTCAAGACGCTGCCGCTCGCCCGCCATCCCGTGCGGACCATCAGCGAGTGCGAGACCGCGGCCGAGGTGTCCGTAGGGCGTCACCGCCGCAGGCTGCGCGCCCGCACGTTTCTGAGACTGCTGCACCGCGACACCGCGTGAGTCTCAGGGCTCCAGTTCCGGTTTCTCCTGCACCAGGGACTCCAGTGCCGCCATCGCCGCCCGGCGGCCCTCCAGGTCGCCGCGGATGTAGACGTTCTGCGCCAGCTGCACCTGCGCATGTCCGAGGATCTCGGCGACCAGCCTCGCGCTCACCCCGGCCGCGTCCAGCAGGGAGCCGGTGGTGTTGCGTGCGGCGTGCAGCGCCACGTGCGGCACGCCGGCGGACGCCAGCAGGTCGCGCCAGGCCGTCCAGTCGGCCTTGGCTCCGATGGGTCTGCCGTCGGCCTGCGCCCACACCAGCCCGTGATCCCGATAGCCAGGCGCCTGTCGTTCGGTGAGGTAGTCGACCCATCGCGCTCGCAGGGTGGCGAGGATGAACGGCGGCACCGGGATGCCACGCCGACCGGCCCGCGACTTCGGGTCGCCGTGGGTGGTGTCGAGCACGTACAGCATGCCGTCGAGGTCGAGGTTTTCCCACGTCAGGCCGAGTGCCTCGGCCTGGCGCACGCCGAGGTACAGCGCGGCGTACCAGCGCGAGGCCAGGCGGGTGCCGTCGGCGGTCGCGATGACCGCACGGGCCTGGTCGACGGTCAGCGGGGTGCGGTGGTTGACGTGCGTGCTCGGCGCGTCGAGGAGGGTGGCGACGTTGCGGGCGACCTTTCCATCCCGCAGCGCATCCGTGAGGGCTCGGCGCAGGATCGCGTGCGTCTGCCGAAGCATGGACTCCTGGTGCCCGTGGGTGGGCCGGTGCGGGCACTGGCGGACCCCGAAGCCGTCGGGGCAGGGTTCGCGCATCCGGGCGTAGAGCGCCCGCAGGTGCTGCGGCTCGAGCTTGTCGAGGCGGTGCCGCCCGAGCCCGGGGTTGATCTGGACCTTCACCTTGGACCGGTACGACTTCATCGTGGTGAGCTTGCAGCGCGGCGCGGCGATGTGGTCCAGCCAGTAGGTCATCCACTGCTCGACTGTGACCGTGCCGGCAACCAGCGCGCCGAGGAGCTGGTCCTTCTGGGTGCGCGCGAGCTTCTGCGCGACCTCCTTGCGGGTCTTGCCGTACAGCGTCTTGCGCGGCCGCCTCCCCCCGGCCCAGCCGAGGTTGACGACGGCGACCCAGTGACCGCGGCAGCGGTGCTCGGGACGGCGGCGTGGCTTGCCGTCCTCACCGACCGGGCCGGACACCGGAGGTGGGCAGCTGGGGTGGTCGTGACGCTGGTAGATCGAGCCGTCGCCGTGCTGTCTGCGAGCCATCTCCGGGGGGGCCTTTCCGTGTAGTCAAGATGTAGCCTTCATGTAGCCCAGCCGACAATACTCGGGGGTACTCGTGAATACTAGAAAAGTGCCCCTGACCTGCGACGATGCGCTCTGACCTGCATAAACGCGCGGCGCGACGTAGACCTCATAATCCCTGGGTCGTCGGTTCGAGTCCGACCCGCCCCACCGACGTTTATGCAGGTCAGAGGCGGTTTCCGGTCACACCGAGGGGTCGCGGCGGTACAGCCGTACAGCCAAAGATGTAGCCAAGCGAAGGTCAGTCTGCACGCGGGTGCACAGTGCGACCCCGGCCCTTTGCCCACGCGACGACGTCGGACTCCCGCCAGATCTTGCCCGTGCGCAGGCTGGCTACCGGCTCCGGGAACGTCGGGTGCGCCTGGAGCTGCTGTGCACGTTGCCGGCTCACCCCGAAAAGCTCGGCTATCTCTGCCGTGGCCACGAGCCGCGGAAAGTCCACGCGCCTAGTCTCGACTTTGCGGGTGCCAACTTGGCGCAGCGCGAGATGGCGGGTGGCATGTCTCTTCTGCTGCCAAGGGGGTGGTTCGTCCGCTAGCGTTGGCGGGTGACTAGGGGTTACGGTGTAGCCCTCTTGGGAAAGAGGCCGGTCCCGCCTGAGGGGGCTGGGGCCGGCACCCAGACATAACGAAAGCGCCCCCCGCGACCGCTGCACACGGTTCACGGGGTGAGCTGGTGGACCAGCGGGACGCGCTCGAGGAGTCGATCACGGCTGCGGTGGCGGCCGCTCGTGAGGACGGCTGGAGCTGGGGCAAGATCGCCATCGCGCTGGGGGTGTCGCGCCAGGGCGCCCCCCGCCAGCGGTACGGCATGGAGAACGAGGCCTGAGGCCCGACGCGACGAAGCCGCCCCACCCCACAGGAAGC
>JBOHDD010000185.1:0-4199 GCA_050699155.1 Nocardioidaceae bacterium | reverse complement strand
CTGGATCGCCTGCCTTTCCGCGATCGGCTCGCCGAAGGTCACCCGCGTCTTGGCCTGCTCCACGGCCATCTCCATGAGCCGCTCGCAGGCACCGAGGGCCCGCGCCGGCAGCAGATACCGCCCCCGGCCGATCCACTGCATCGCCAGCGCGAAACCGTGGCCGACCTCGCCGAGCACGTTGGCGTCGGGCACCCGCACGTCCTCGAAGACCAGAGCGGCCGGCCCCCACTCGCCCATGGTGTCGATCGGCTCCGACCGCCATCCCATCTCGCGGTCGGCGATGAAGCAGGTCACCCCACCGCCGGCGGAGGATCCGGCCTGGTCGGGGGTGACCGCGAAGACGAGCACGTAGTCGGCCTCGTGACCCCCGGTGATGAACGTCTTCTCGCCGTTGATCACCCAGCCGTCGCCGTCCCGGCGTGCCGACGTACGGATCGCCCTGGCATCGGAACCGGCACCGGGCTCGGTGATGGCGAAGCACGAGTGCAGGTCGCCGGCGATGGTCGGGCGCAGGTAGCGCTGCTGCTGGTCCTCGTTGGCGTGGAACAGGATGTTGTCGGCGGTGCCGCCGAACCGGAACTGCACGAACGAACGCCCGAGCTCGATCTCCATCAGCGCGGCCATCACGGCACCGAGGCCCATTCCGCCGTACTCCTCCGGCGTCTGCACACCCCAGAAGCCGGCAGACCGGGCCTTCTCCTGCAGGTCGCGCATCTCGTCACGGGAGACACCGGGCTCCCCCTTGCGCTCGCGGCGCAGCGCCTCCTGCTCCAACGGCCTGATCTCGCGGTCGACGAACGTGCGCACCCAGTCACGGATCGCGCGTTCCTCGGTGCTGAGGGAGAAGTCCATGGCTGCGTCACACCCTTCAGTCGACGTTCCCGATGGTGGCGCTCGGCGCAGACCGGCCGAAACCCGCCGCCCGGCCCGCGGGCGTGCGCGACGCACGAGGCTCGAGTCCCGGATAACGTACCCGTTCATGGCCTCGCGCGTGTTCCTGCACATCGGGCTCCCCAAGACCGGGAGCACCTACCTGCAGGACATCCTGCGCACCAACCACGTCGCCCTGGTGGCGCAGGGGCTGCTGCTGCCCGGTCGTCGCGGGGACCACTATCGGGCGTATCTCGACGTCGGCGGCTACCTGGAGTCGGGGAAGAGAGGCGACCCGGGGCGCGTACCCGGTACGTGGGACGCCCTGGTGGCGGAGTCGCATGACTGGGCCGGTGACGTCTTGTTCACCAGCGAGCTGTTCTGCGGCCTCCGCTCGAACCAGATCGCGCGGGTGGTCGAGGACCTGCAGCCGGCCGAGGTGCATGTCATCATCGTGGTTCGCGACCTGGCCCGCTCGATTCCGGCGGCATGGCAGCAGTCGGTGAAGATCGGCGTGAGGACCAGTCTCTCCGACTACTGCCAGAGCATCATGGACCGCACCCCGGCGACCTCGAGGTTCCGCGAGTTCCGTTTCCCCGACAAGGTGCTCCGGCGCTGGTCCAGGCACGTGCCGGCACAACGGATACACGTGGTCACCATCGCGCCGCCCGGGAGCCCGCGAGAGCTGCTCTGGCAACGCTTCAGCCAGGTGATCGGGGTTGCACCGGACAGCTGCCGGCTCACCCAGACGCGGAGCAACGAGTCTCTGGGAGCCACCGAGGCGGAGCTGGTGCGACGCGTCAACGTGCATGTCGTGCCGCGCATGCATCGAGTCGAGGTCATCCGTTGGGTGCGTGACGAGCTTGCCAACCGGCTCCTGGCGCTGCGCGATGACCGCCAGCGGTTCGGCGTTCCCGAGGGGGCACTGCCGTGGGCGGCCGAGGAGAGCCGACGGATCGCCAAGATCCTCGCCGAGCGCGGGTACGACGTCCAGGGCGACCTCGACGAGCTGGTCAGCTCACCGAGGGACACGCACGCCCACAGCCCGGACAACGTCGGCGACGAGCAGCTGCTCGCGGTCGCGACCGAGACCATCGCCGAGCTGCTGGTGCGGCTGCGCGACTCCCACCGCCGGGAGCGCGTCGCCCGCCGTCAGCTGCGGAGGACCAGGGGCCGGCTGCGGACGATGCAGCGCCGCCAGCGGGGTCCCCGGCGCGCCCTCCGGCGCCTGCGACGCGCGCCGAGCGGAGTCCTGCGCCGTCTGGGGCTCAGCCGCGGCGGACCCAGGGGGTCCAGCTGTGCCGGGCGTCCAGGTAGTCGACCCAGCCGATCCAGCTCGAGTCGCCGGTGAACTCCTTGACCCGCCAGGCCTCGAGGGCGACCTGCAGCCGACGCAGGCGGGTGCCGAAGCAGCGGTGCGGGATGCGGAACACGACCACGTCACGGGCGAAGCTGTAGCGGACGGTGTAGCGCGGGCACGCCAGCCGGGTGCCACGCCCGCCCCAGGTGTCCACGCGGCCGAACCGGTCGCCGTGGAGCCGGTCGCCGTTGCGGCCGGCCGAGGTTGCACGGAACTCGGGGCCGTTGTTGCGAGCCCGGGCGTTGAGGCTGAGCTCGACGTAGTCGAGCCGGCGTGGCGTGGTCGGTCCGAGCTTCACCCGCACCCGCAGCAGGTGACGACCGTTGTCGACGGTCACCTTGCGGATGTCGGTGCCCGTCCGGGCGTCCCGGGCGGCGTCGCGGTCGTCCACCGTGGCGGCGTGTGCCGCCGACGGTGTGGCCACGAGCAGGCAGACGGCTGCGAGCAAGGCAGCGGTACGTCGCATGGAAAGGTCCCCCTCCGGATTTGACGGTGCGCGCTATGTCGCGCTCGCGCATTATCACCCGGTCAGGGGTCACCGGTCGTGCTCGAGTGCCTGGCCGTGGTCAGGATGAGCAGCGCAGAGCCGATCAGCGCCGCCAGCAACGATGCGCCGAGGATGCCCACCTTGGCGTCGTCGGCCAGCGGGCTGCCGTCGGCGAACGACAGGCCGGTGACGAACAACGACACCGTGAAGCCGATCCCGGCCACGACCCCCAGCCCCATCATCATCGCCCACGACGTACGGCCGGGAAGCCGCCCGATCCCCGTCCGGACAGCCACCCAGGTGGCCAGGGTGATCCCGATCGGCTTCCCGACCAGCAGCCCGACGGCGACACCGGCGGTGACCGGTGCCGTCAGCGCCGCGACGAGGGTGTCCCCGCTGAGCGTGATCCCGGCGTTGGCCAGCGCGAAGACCGGCAACACCGCGTAGCTGCTCCACGGGTGCAGCTGTGAGCCGAGCCGCTCGGCGACCGGGACGGACTCGCCGAGCAGGAACCGGTACCGACGGAGCTCCTGCGCGTCGAGGTACTCGTCGGCGATCGCCTCCCGGGCGTACTCGCGTGACTGAGCCTGGTCGAGCAGGGGCAGCGCCGGGGCGAGCAGGCCGAGGGCGACGCCGGCGATGGTGGCGTGCACACCGGACTGGTAGGTGGCGAACCAGACGACGAAGCCGACGACGACGTACACCGACATGGACCACACCCGGATCGACCTGAGAGCGACGATCAGCAGCAGGCCACCTGCCGCGGCGGCCAGCCAGCCCATCGACAGGTCGGCGGTGTAGAAGACCGCGATCACCACGATCGCGCCGATGTCGTCGACGATGGCCAGCGTCAGCAGGAACACCCGCGCGGGTGCGGGTATCCGTCGCCCGAGAAGGCTCAGCACACCTACCGCGAACGCGATGTCGGTTGCCATCGGGATGCCCCAGCCGGCCGAACCCGGGCCGCCGGCGTTGAAGGCTGCGTAGATGGCCGCCGGGACCAGCATCCCTCCGAGGGCGGCGACGATCGGCACGCTCGCGGCCTTCGGGTCGCGCAGCTCCCCGGACACGAGCTCGTACTTGATCTCCAGGCCGACGACGAAGAAGAAGACCACCATCAGTGCGTCGTTGACCCAGTGCCGCAGGTCCTCCGCGATCTCGACCGGGCCGAGGCGGATCGCCACCTCGGTGCCCCAGAGGGCGTCGTACGAGCCCGCCCAGGGGGAGTTCGCCCACAGCATGGCGACGACGGCGGCGAGCAGCAGCACGATCCCGCCGGCGGCCTCCACCCGGAGGAACCCCGCGATCGGACGACCGACGAACCGCGCGAGCCGGCGGTCGCTGGCCATCCAGATGGGGCCCGTGCGCCAGATTCCGTCGTCGTCCGGACGCGCCGCGAACTCGTCGATGGGTCCGTGCGGCGGCTCGTTGCTCACGAGGAGACGCTAACGAACCGCGTCCAGCATCGGCTCAGGCGCGTGC
>JBOHDD010000184.1:0-5564 GCA_050699155.1 Nocardioidaceae bacterium | reverse complement strand
CTCCGGACGGCAGCGTCGTGGACCGCACCAGCGACCGGAGGCGGCAGGTCATCGTGACCACGGTGCCCGCGGCCACGGGGGTGACGCCGGGAGTCCGCTGGGGGCTTTGGGTCGAGGTGGTTGGATCGATGGTAGCCGCGGCTGCCGTCCTGGTGTCGTGGCCACGCAGACATGGGAGGACGCGTCGTGGGTGAGGCCAGCGGCCGCGCGCTCGTCGTGGTACCGACCTACGACGAGGCGTCGAACATCGCCTGGGTCGTGGGGCGGGTCCGTGCCGCCGTACCCGCAGCGCACCTGCTGGTGGTCGACGACGAGTCACCCGACGGCACCGGCCGGATCGCCGACGACCTGGCGGCGCGCGACGACCACGTGCACGTGCTGCACCGTGTCCGCAAGGAGGGTCTCGGCGCCGCGTACGTCGCCGGGTTCGGATGGGGGCTGCAGCGCGAGTTCGACACCTTCGTGCAGATGGACGCCGACGGCTCGCACCTGCCCGAACAGATCCCGGCGCTGGTGGCCCGGCTGGCCGGGGCCGACGTGGTGATCGGCTCGCGCTGGCTGCCCGGCGGGGTGGTCGAGAACTGGCCGCGCCGACGCGAGGTGCTCTCCCGCGGCGGCAACGCCTATGTCCGTCTCGCGCTCGGGGTGCACATGCACGACACCACCGGTGGCTTCCGCGCCTGGCGGCGGTCAGCGCTGGAGGCCGTCGACCTGACGACCGTGGCCTCGGCGGGGTACTGCTTCCAGGTCGACCTCACCCGGCGGGCGCTCGCCGGGGGCCTGCGCGTGGTGGAGGTTCCGATCAGGTTCGTGGAGCGAGCCCGCGGGGAGTCGAAGATGAGCGGCGCGATCGTGCGTGAGGCGCTGTGGCGGGTCACCGCCTGGGGCATGGGGGACCGGTTGCGCCAGATCGGCTCGTGGCGGCGGCGACAGCGCGTCCGGACCGCAGACGAGCCCGGGAAGGTGTGACAGCCATGCCGTGGACCCTGCTGGCCGTGGCCCTGTTGTTGGTGCCGCTGGTCGAGATCTACGTGATCATCCAGGTCGGCCAGGTGATCGGGGCGCTGCCGACCATCGTGCTGCTGGTCGTCGAGAGCGCGTTGGGCGCCTGGATCGTCAAGCGCGAAGGCCGGCGCGCCTGGAACGCGCTGAGTACGTCGTTCGACACCGGCAGGATGCCCACGCGTGAGCTGGCCGACGCGGCCCTGGTCCTGGTCGGCGGCACGCTGCTGCTGACGCCGGGTTTCGTCACCGACGTGTTCGGCTTCTTCTTCGTGCTGCCGTTCACCCGGCCGCTGGCGCGCCGAGGACTGTCCTGGCTGGTGGCGCGGCAGGTGGCATCCCGGTCCGCACGGATGTTCGGGCACCGCGACCCACGAGTCCCGCCACCGTCCGACCCGCACCGCGGCGGCGGCTCACGCTGGGGTGGCACCGGCCACCATCAGGACGGCCGGGTGGTACCCGGTGAGGTTGTCGACGACGACTGAGAGACGAGCGCTCAGGCGGGCTTCTTGGCCTTGCGCTTGGAGGTGCTGCTCCGGGTGGTCGTGCGGTGCAGATGGGTCGGGCCGATCTCACCGGCCCGGAGCATCGTCAGCCGCTCGGAAAGGATCTCCTCGAGCTCAGGGATCGACCGCCGCTCACGCAGCATGTCCCAGTGCGTGCGGACGGGCTTCTCCTTCTTGGACTCCGGCTCGGCGCCGTCGACCAGGTACGCCTCGGCGCCGCAGCGCGCGCACTCCCAGACCGTCGGGACCTCCGCGTCCTCGGACATCGGGATCTCGAAGGCGTGACCCTTGTCGCAGATGTAGGCGACCTGCTGCCGTGGCGCGAACTCGATGCCCCGCTCGTCCTCGAAGCTCTGACCCCCTAGACGCGCGCCTCGCAACACTCGATCAGACATAGGTGACGACCTCCCGATAGTCCGGCGCGGGTGGCTACCCCGTCCTTGAAAGCATGGCGTGCCTGTTCACCCCGTGCAACGGTCCATTACCCGAAAAGATTCCACCGACACCACCGGCCGCCAGGCTCGTCCAGTGGGACATATCACGCTCCGGGTCGGCGTCCGATGTCCGGAATCCGGGCGTTCAGACCACCACCGGCACCTTGTTGCCGGCCTCGCGGATGGCCCGGACCGAGTCCACCCGGGTCAGCAGCAGCAGCCCGACGAGGAAGAACACCACCAGGGCCACGATCGCCGGGCGGTAGGAGTCCGTGACCTGGTGCACCAGTCCGAACAGCAGCGTGCCCAGCCAGGAGGTGCCACGCTCGCAGGCCTGGTAGAGGCTGAAGTACTCCGCCTCCCGGCCGCGCGGGATGAGCAGGCTGAAGAACGACCGCGACAGCGCCTGGGTGCCGCCAAGCACGAGCCCGATGGCCACGGCCAGCAGCAGGAACGGGAGCAACCGGCCGGCGGGCAGGAAGTAGCCGGTGGTGACGACCGCCATCCAGACCAGCAGGCCGGCCATGATGGTGCGCCGGCTGCCG
This sequence comes from Nocardioidaceae bacterium, assembly GCA_050699155.1. Taxonomy (GTDB): domain Bacteria; phylum Actinomycetota; class Actinomycetes; order Propionibacteriales; family Nocardioidaceae; genus JBOHDD01. Next base: position 3,077 of record JBOHDD010000184.1, on the reverse strand, counting down.
AGACGCCGGGCGACGCGGCCGAAGAGGAGAGCGCCGACGAAGGCCACGAACTGGACCAGCAGGATCGTCGCGATCAGCACCTGGGTGGCAAAGCCGAGCTCCTTCTCGCCGTACACCGACGCCGCCGCGATCACCGTCTGGATGCCGTCGTTGTAGAACAGGTAGGCGAGCAGGAAGGTGAGCGTCATCGGGTAGCGACGTGCCTCCCGCAGCGTCCTCGCGAGCTGGCCGAAGCTCTGCCGCACCAACCGACCGCGGCCGGGCGGCTCGGCGTACCCCGGGTCGCCGTTGCCGGCGGGCTGGGGGACCGGGTGGTTGCGCAGCCGCAGGTACGGGATCCAGGTGAACCCCGCCCACCAGGCGGCGGCACTGAGCAGGCTGAGGCGCACCGCGAGGTCGGTGTCGACGCCGAGCCGCCCCGCCAGCGTGACCATCGCGAGGTTGGCGGCCAGCAGCAGGCCGCCGCCCAGGTAGCCCAGCGCCCACCCGCGCGATGAGACCTCGTCGCGCTCGTCCGCGGTGGCGATCTGGCAGAGGATCGCGTCATAGACCACCAGGGACGCCGCCAGCGACAGGTTGCCCAGGAACAGCAGGGCAGCACCGAGCGGCCAGTTGCTGCCCTGCACGAAGAACATCGCGCCCGCACACAGGCTGCCCATCCAGGCGCAGCCGGCCATCATCTCCTTCTTGCGGTAGGTCCGGTCGGCCACCGCACCGACGACGGGCAGCAGCAGCGCCGAGCACACCGTCGCCAGCGTGACGACGTAGAACACCAGGGAGCCGGGAGAGACCTGCAGGCCCAGAACCGCCAGGTTGGTCGTGCACGGCGCCTCGGCGGTGCCGGGGACCCCGCAGGCGGCGGTCTCGGCAACCGAGACCAGGTACGGCGCGAACAGCACCGTCGCGACGCTGGTCACATAGGCCGAGTTGGCCCAGTCGTACCAGTACCACGCCCGGTGCTGTCGCCCACGCTCCTGCGCCGACGTGCCGGCATCGTCGGCGGGCGACGGCCCGTCGGCGTCGACCAGACCGTTCACTGCCGTGCGTCCGTCCACTGGCCGCGCCCGACCAGGACCTCGCGAAGCACGTCGATGCGGTCGGTCATGATCCCGTCGACCCCCCGGTCGAGGAGGGTGTGCATCTGCCCGGGGTCGTCGATGGTCCACACGTGCACGTGCTTGCCCAGCCGATGAGCACGCTGCACGAACGTCGCGGTGACCAGCTCGAGCCGGCGTACCCGCCATGGCACCTGAAGGCAGGGGACCGGTGCCGCCAGCAACCGCCGACGCAGGCCCTCCAGCGGCGTGGCCCGTAGGGCGGCGACTCCCAGCGGACCGTACGCCGTCGCCACCCGTGGTCCGACCAGCTGGCGCACCCGGCGGATGCGCCGCTCACTGAACGACGCCAGGCAGACCCGGTCGAGGGCACCGTTGCGCCGGATGTCGTCGACCACGGCGTCGACCGCGGCCCGTGCCTTGACGTCGATGTTGATCCGCAGGTGCGGCCAGGTGCGCAGCACGTCGTCGAGCAGCGGGATCGTCTCCCGCCCACCGATCAGCGACCCGCGCAGGTCGGCGTAGGCCATCTCTGCGATCCGGCCCGCACCGCCGGTGGTCCGCTCCAGGGACTCGTCGTGGAAGGCCACGACGGCACCGTCGGCGGTCACGTGCACGTCGGTCTCCAGATACCGGTAGCCGAGGTCGACGGCCGCCTGGAAGGCCGCCATCGAGTTCTCCAGCCCGTGGTTGGCCGCCAGCCCGCTGCCTCCGCGGTGCGCGAACGCCAGCGGCCCCGGGTGGTCGAGGAACGCGTAGTCGCTGGCGACGAGACGTGGGCGCATGGCCGCAGTATCCCTGCCGGGCAGGTCATCGCGGACGAGGTTCTCCGCGATGCGTCGAAAACGTTGCGGGATTGAGGTTTCTCACGTGGGTCGTCGGGCAGGTCTGCGAGTGTCCGGGGCGGCTGGGGGGTAGATTCAGGGAGCATGGAGCAGATGACTTGTCCGCAGTGTCGGGGCGAGATGACGCGACAGCGCCGTGGCGGCGTCGAGGTAGCCCAGTGCAAGGCGTGCAGGGGGCTCTTCCTCGACCGCAGCGAGCTCGCTGCCTTCATAGAGCACGAGAACGAGTGGCATCTGTCTAGTGGCCCGCGCACCGAGCCGCTGCCGCGCATCACCGCGGACATGACGGCCCCGCCGGCACACACCTCCCGGCCGCGTAGCCAGTCGTTCATCGACGAGCTGTTCGGCTGAGGCCGTTCCTGCTCGCGCCTCGTCTCAGCTGCGGTGCTCCGGGTTCTCGAAGTCGAAGCGCTGGCCGCAGTCCCACGCCGGCCGCAGGTTGCCGTACGCCGGGATCCCGCCGCCGTGCCGCAGCATCGCCGCCATGTGCATCAGGTTCCACGTCATGAACGTGGTGTTGCGGTTGGTGAAGTCGTTCTCGGGACCGCCGCTGCCCTCGTCGAGGTACGACGGGCCCGGGCCGGCGGCGCCGATCCACCCGGCGTCGGCCTGTGGCGGGATGAGGTAGCCGATGTGCTGGAGGCTGTACAGGATGTCCATCGCGCAGCGCTTGCTGCCGTCCTCGTTGCCGGTGACCAGCGCGCCCGCAACACGCCCGTAGTAGGCCGACTGGCCATGCTCGTTGAGCTCGGCCGAGTTGGCGTACAGCCGCTCGATGACCTTCTTGGTGACGCTGGAGTTGTCGCCGAGCCAGATGGGGCCGCAGATCACCAGGATGTGGCTGGCCATCACGCGGGCGTGGATCTCCGGCCAGGCGTCCGAGGCCCAGCCGTGCGCGGTCATGTCCGGGTACACACCGACGGCGATGTCGTGGTCGATCGCACGTAGCTCCTCCACCTCGACCCCGTGCCGGCGCATGATCGCCGCGCTGCGGTCGACGAGCCCCTGGGTGTGGCTCCGCTCCGGCGAGCGCTTGAGAGTGCAGTTGACGTACATCGCGCGCAGCCCGGAGAAGTCGTAGTCGGTCATGTCCGACATCGTGCTCCGGTGCGGTGACCACGGCTACCGCTCGAACGGGCCAGATCGCCTGTCGTGCCCACCGCCGTACGCCGCCGTC
>JBOHDD010000183.1:0-3726 GCA_050699155.1 Nocardioidaceae bacterium | reverse complement strand
ATCGCCCTCACCTACGGGTACGCCGGCACCGTCTCGCTGGCCGGCATCGACACGGCGATCGCGAGCCGCATCTCCGGCAACGGCCTGCTGCTCGCCGGTATCGGGCTGATGGCGGTCGGACTGCTGTTCAAGATCGGCGCTGCTCCGTTCCACGCCTGGACCCCCGACGTCTACCAGGGTGCGCCGACCGCGGTGACCGGCTTCATGGCCGCCTGCACCAAGATCGCCGCGTTCGGCGCGCTGCTGCGCGTGTTCTACGTCGGCGTGGGAGGTGCCCGCTGGGACTGGCTGCCGATGATGTGGATCGTCGCGGTGCTCACGATGGCGGTCGGTGCCGTCGTCCTGCTCACCCAGACCGACGTCAAGCGGATGCTGGCGTACTCCTCCATCGCGCACGCGGGGTTCATCCTGACCGGTCTGGTCGGCGTACAGGAGGCGACGGAGGGCAGCGCGAGCATCACCAGCCTGACGGCGATCCTGTTCTACCTGGTGACCTACGGCTTCACCACTCTCGGCGCGTTCGCGGTGGTCACCGTCGTACGCGACTCATCGGGGGAGTCGACGCACCTCTCGCGCTGGGCCGGTCTGGGGAAGCGCTCACCGGTGGTCGCCAGTGTCTTCGCGCTGTTCATGCTGGCCTTCCTCGGTCTGCCGCTCACCAGTGGGTTCACCGGCAAGTGGGCGGTGTTCACGTCGGCATGGGCCGGGGGCGCCGAGGCCCTGGTGGTGATCGCCGTCCTGGCCAGCGTGATCACCGCCTTCGTCTACATCCGGGTGATCGTGCTGATGTTCTTCTCCGACCCCGTCGGTGACGGACCGACGGTGGCGGTGCCGAGCGCGCTGACCACGGTGGTGATCGCGGTCGGCGTCATCGCCACCGTCCTGCTGGGGATCCTGCCGGACCCCGTCCTCGACCTTGCCCGCGACGCGGGGACCTTCCTCCGCTGACGCGGCCCACCTGACCAGGAGCTCTCGTTGACCACCAGTCTCGGACTGCCGTTCGTGGACGCCGACATGGAGGCTCGCGTCCGCGCCGGCCTGGAGGACGTCGAGCGGCGGCTGCACACGGGGATGGAAAGCGACGCGCCGTTCGTCGCGGAGGCCGCACGGCACCTGATGAGCGCGGGTGGCAAGCGGTTCCGTCCGGTGCTGGTGCTCGTGGCCGCAGAGTTCGGCGACGCACAGGGACGGGGAGTCGTGCCCGCGGCGGTCGGCGTCGAGCTCACGCATCTCGCGACGCTCTACCACGACGACGTGATGGACGAGGCCGATCTGCGGCGCGGCGCGAAGAGCGCCAACGCGCGGTGGGACAACAGCGTGGCCATCCTCACCGGTGACTTCCTGTTCGCCAAGGCGTCCGAGGTGATCGCCGACCTCGGTCCGGACGCCGTACGCATCCAGGCGCGGACGTTCGCCAGGCTGGTCGAGGGGCAGGTCCGCGAGACGGTCGGGCCGCGCGAGGGTGAGGACCGGCTCGAGCACTACCTGCGGGTGGTCTCGGACAAGACCGGCGCCCTGATCTCCACCTCCGCGCGGTACGGCGCGATGATGTCGGGTGCGGGTGAGCGGGTGGAGAGCCTGCTGACCGAGTTCGGCGAGCGGATCGGCTCCGCCTTCCAGCTCTCCGACGACGTCATCGACATCGCCAGCGAGACCGACGCGTCCGGCAAGACGCCCGGAACCGACCTGCGCGAGGGTGTACCGACACTGCCGGTGCTGATCGCCCGGCGGTCCGCCAGCTCGGCCGACGCCAGGCTGCTCGAGCTGCTCGACAGCGACCTGACAGACGACGCACTGCACGCCGAGGCGCTGGGGCTGCTACGCGCGCACACCGCCATGGACGAGGCCCGAGCGGAGGTCTCCCGCCGGGCCGACGACGCCCGCAGGCTGCTCGCCGAACTGCCGGACAACCCGGCCCGCGAGGCCCTCGCCGGACTCTGCGACCTCGTCGTGCACCGGACCGCCTGATCGCGCCACCGGCGCCCCGACGGCCGCCGCTCGATGTGCACATCACCCATGCTGTCAGCTCACCGTCGACATCGAGTGGCGCGAAATGGTCGGTTTGCGGCCGGCAACCCAGCCATTTCGCGCCACTCGACGCGATCGGGGACTCACGCCGCGGTGGCCTCCACGTCGGTGCGCAGCTGCCGCCGCCGGTGGTTCAGCGTCTCCGCGGTGAACACCACGAGCGCCAGCCACACGAGGGCGAAGCCGACCCAGCGCGCCGAGGTCATCGGCTCGCCGTACAGGAAGACGCCGATGAGGAACTGTAGGGTCGGGGTGAGGTACTGCAGCATCCCGATCATCGACAGCGGGATCCGGGTCGCGGCGGCGCCGAAGCACAGCAGCGGAAGCGCCGTCGCCACCCCGGCCCCGACCAGCAGGAGCGTGTGGGCGGTGCCGTGCTGGCCGAGCCCACCGGTGCCCGTCGCCTGCAGCGTGACCAGGTACCCGAGGGCGAGCGGCGCCAGCACCAGCGTCTCGACGGTGATGCTCTGGACCGCGCCGACGTTGGCCATCTTCTTGGCCAGCCCGTAGGTCCCGAACGACAGGGCGAGCACGATGGAGATCCACGGCGGCCTGCCGTACTCGACCGTCAGCCACAGGACCCCGGCGACCGCGATCCCGATCGCCGCCCACTGCAGCCGGCGCAACCGCTCACCGAAGACTGCGACGCCCATGGCGACGCTGACCAGAGGGTTGATGAAGTAGCCCAGTGACGTCTCCACCACGTGGTTGTTGTTGACCGCCCAGATGAACAGGAACCAGTTGAGCCCGATCACCAGGCTGGCGACTACCAGGGCGATGCGGGTACGGCGGTCGAGCAGCGCAGCGCGCACAGTGGCGTACCGGCGACGCAGCCAGACCAGCGCTGCGAGGAAAAGCAGCGACCACACGATCCGATGGGCCAGGATCTCCAGCGGAGCGGCGGGCTCGAGCAGCGGCCAGTACAGCGGGAACAGACCCCACAACCCGTACGCGCCGATCCCGAAGAGGAGTCCGCGCCGTTGCTCTGACATGAGCCAATCCTATCGACACTCATGACATGGGTAGGTGCCGCGTCTCGCCGGCTGACCCACTTACCAAGGCGTGTAGGGCGTTCCCCAGGCACAGAAGCCTCGGGAAGGCCCCGTAACACCCGGTTACATGGCGCGTGGGGAGGGCACGCGGTTCAGGCGACGTGCCAGGTGTCGCCGCTGTTGAGCAGGGCGTTCAGGTCGCCGGTGCCGTGGGTCTGTTGTGCGGTGTGGATCTGGTTGCGGGCGAGGTCGTCGTAGGTGGGGCGTTCGACCTGGCGGAAGATCCCGATGGGTGCGCGGTCGAGGTGTCCGCCGGGGGTGAGGCGGGACAGCCCGAAGGCGGCCGACGGGTCGTCGGTGTGTGCGTCGTGCACGTGCAGTGTCGACGGGTCGACGCCGGGGGTGTCGTCGTCGGTGGCGACGTCGGTGACGGTGAAGGCGCCGGTGGCCTCGTCGCGGAGCACGCCGTACTGGCCGGTGGAGCCGAACCGGACGGGTTCGCCGTGGGTCAGCGGGATGATGGCTGAGTCCTTGGCCACGTTGTCTTTGAATGCCTCGAAGGCGCCGTCGTTGAAGATCGGGCAGTTCTGGTAGATCTCGACCAGGGAGGTGCCGCGGTGCGCGGCGGCGGCCCGCAGCACGCCGGTGAGGTGTTTGCGGTCGGAGTCGATGGTGCGGGCGACGAAGGTGGCTTCGGCGCCGAGGG